>JAFQOC010000401.1 GCA_017420845.1 Clostridia bacterium | reverse complement strand
GCCTCACCCCGATAAACTGCAATTTTTCATATTAGCTGAATAGTTACACTCAAATTTGCAGCAGTAGGCAATCGTCTGAAAAATAGAAAAGAAATTGTGAAGCAGACACGCAAGTTAGTATTATACCACGGAGATCAGAGCTTGTCAAGAGCGCATTTGCCCAAAAACGAAAGACACCTGCAGGTTTTTCGGACATAGATGTAAAGCTCACCCCTTATGCTTGCGGAAGTAGCGTACGGTCAGAATGACGACTGCCGTGCCCAGCAGAGGGAACACCGCCGTGACCAACATACCGGCCTTGAGACCGATCTGCTCGGGGGTCATGCCGTAGCGCAGACCCAGCTCTGCGGCCACGTGGGTCACCGAAACCTGATCTACCACGATACCCAAAAGCTGGGGCGCCAGGGAAGCGCCCAGATCGCCTCCCGCCGCCATGAGGGCAAAGGCGGTCACGCCCGCGTTGGGGATCTGTTCCTCCATGAGGATCAGGGCCCCGGGCCAGAGCATGGAGGTGAACAGACCCACCAGAATACAGGCCACGAAGGGAAGGATCACTCCCGTGGACAGGCTTGCCAGCAGGTAGCAAGCTGTGGCACCTATCATACCCAGCAGAAGAATGGGGGCGATTTTCTTGCCGAATCTGGCGTAAGAGATACGGGCCAGACCCAGTAAAACGGCAAACATGGCCACGCCCAGGATATCGCCCAGGGCCTTGTCAATGCCCAGCGCGTTTTCCATGAAGCCCGAGATCCAGTTGCTCATGGCGTTTTCGGCGCAGCTGCCGAAGAAGATACAGCCAAGACAGAGGGCCAGACCCACGGCGCGCCTCCGTGTGCCCTTGGCTCCGTCGGGGGATCCGCTCCCCTGCATATCCGGTATGGGGGAGACGGCAAAAAGGACGGCGGGGATGACGGGAAGGAGGGCCAGAAACAGCATGAGGTACAGCCAATTATCCGCGCCGAAGAGCTTAAGGAACAGTGTCCCGATGACCACCATGGTCAGCACACCGAAGGCGTACAGAGAGTGGAGAAGGGACATATCCCGCTGGGGATTGTCCGAAGGAATGGCGGCGATGGTGGGGCTGAGCAGAACCTCCGAAAGACCGGCGGAAACCGAGAAGATCACGGTACCCAGCAGCAGGCCCGGGTAAGCGAGGGTGGGGAAAAGGGTAGGGATCAGGGCGTACAGAGCCAGGCCCGCCGAGGTGATCAGGGGCATAATCCGAAGCACCTTTTTTGTGTTAAAGAATTGTGGGAAGAAGGTAAAGAGCAGATCCACGCTCAGCTGTGTGCAGAAATTGACCAGCACCAGCGTGCCCAACAGGGTGTAGGAAATGCCGAAGGTCTCCCGCAGGGGAACGAACAGCAGAGGGGGGATGCAGAAAATGGAGGACATGGTGAAGTAGGCCAGATAGCAGGCCAGCTTGGTCCGCTTGAAATTGGGTGTTGCCGTCATAGGAAAGCTCCTTAATCCTGAAGGGAGATAGTACCGTAATTATACTGGATTCACAGATTTTTGTCAAGACTCAAGGGCGAAATGCTTGACAAAAAAACTTCCCCGTGATACAATCATAGGAAAGGGAACGTCCTTTTATTCCGACAAGCATTCGAAAGGAGATCGCCATGAGACTTTGTGTGCCCATTCCTTGCTTTTTCCCCTGCTCTACCACCGAGCAGTTCATAACCGCCATCCGTAAGTCTGCCGAGCTGGGCTACCACACTGTGGAGACCTACGACTGGCGTATGCTGAACACCTCCGCCGTCAGATCCACCCTTGCGGACACGGGGGTAGAGCTGTGCAGTATCCTGGTCATGGAGAATCGCCTCACCACACCCGAGAGCCGTGACCTGTGGCTGACCGCTCTGAAGGACACCTGCGAGGCCGCCGTGGGGATGGGAGTCAGACACGCCATCACCCAAGTTGGTGACGACACGGGCACCTCCCGCGAGGCCCAGCACGCCGCCATCGTGGAGACCCTGAAGGCGGCCAAACCCATCCTGGAGTATTACGGCGTGACCGTCATGCCCGAGCCTCTGAATATCAAGGTCAATCACCCGGGCTACTACCTGACAACCGCCGCCGAGGCCTTCGACATCATCCGCGAGGTGGACTCCCCCTTCGTCAAGGTGGTCTACGATATCTACCACCAGCAGGTCACCGAGGGGGACATTATTCCTACGGTCACGCAAAATCTCGATCTGATCGCCCACCTCCATGCGGCAGGCCACCCGGGCCGTCATGAGTTGTGGGAGGGTGAGCTGAACTACAGGTATATCTTTGATGCCATCGACCGGGCGGGCTATACGGGTGCCTGCGGTCTGGAATACAATCCGCTGGGAGATCCTGTGGACAGCCTGAAGCGGTCTATGGAGATCTACGGATAATTTTTTGCAACCGAATACGAAAGCAGGACGCCTCCCGAGGGAGACGTCCTGCGATTGTTTTGTTGGGGGATCTCAGCTCTCGACCGTTACGTCCCGCACCACGGCCATGATGCAGAGTCCGTCGGCGTCCTCGTTGGGCACCAGCGCGAAGACCACGTCAACCGTCTGCCCCGCAAAGGCAGAGAGATCGGCGCAGATGCCCGAAGGAATGTTCTCCGAGCCCTGGAAGACGATCTTGTCGGGATGGGTGGCCACGTCGTAGCCCGTGGAGGAGAAGAAGTGCTTGGCGGCATCGTAGATGCCGGTGTTGCCCGTCACGTCCGAGAAGCCGTTCCGGTTGTACAGGGTACACTCGTTCCAGGTCTTACCGCCGTCAGCGCTCCACATATACTTCTCGATACCGCCCTCGGCAATGGCCCAGCCCGCCAGGGCCAGCTTGCCGCCGTCCACGGTGGTGTTCTTGTAGTCGAGGAAGTCCAGGGGCTTATCCGAGTTGGTGCCGCGGGAGTTATAAGGGCCGTCCCCGTCGCCGTGACCGTTGATGAAGTCGATCATGGAGGCGTAGCGCACGTCGGAGACCGTCCAGCCCGAGTTGGGATCCACATAGTAGCCGGGGCTGGTGATGTCGTCAGCCTCGGGGGCTTCACCCGTGGAGAAGTCGACGGTACCCGCGATGGCGCCGCCCCTGTAGATCTCGCCCACGCCCTTGACGTTGAGGAGGCAGATATCCTCCAAGCTGTCGGCCAGACCCAGGTAGGCGATATCCACGTAGGTCTCGGGGGAGGTGGTGACGTTGAAAACGTCGAAGCGGACGTGGAGCGCGGTGTAGGAGCCCGAGGAGTCGGCCTCGAAGGTAGGCAGATGCTGATCCGCCACGTCCACCAAAAGCACGTGCCAGTTTCCGTCGGCGATCAGCTCGTTGACTTGGAAGCTGTCGCCCGCGTGGGCACCGGAATGCTCGGTGCTGATGAAGAACTCGAAATTCACCGTATCGGGGTTGTTCTTGGGCAGACGGTACTTCACTGCCAGGTACTGACCCGTGGGGCTTATATCCGAGTTGGAGTAGGCCTGGAAGAAGGCCTCGCTGGCGGTATCCCCGGGGCCGTAGAGACGGATGTAGGTCTTGTCCTCGGAAAGCTCGGCCTTACCGGGGAAGTTGGAGGTCTTGGTGGCCTGATGCAGTACCTCGGCCTCGTGATAGACGTTCATGGAGTTGGTCAGGATATCCTCCTCGGAGCCGGGCCAGCCTGCAAAGTCGGAGTCGGCCACGATCCTGAAGGTGCGGCTCTCGGCACCGTCCATATTGAAGGCGAAGGCGTAAGAGTAGGTGCCGTTCCGATCGTAGTAAATCGCGTAGCCGTCGTAGTAGTGGGCGTGACCCTTCTTGTCGGGGGTCTTGGAGGAGTTGATGGTCAGCTCCACCCACTTGCCGTCCACCTTCTCGTAGACCGTAGGCGCGGTCATCTTCTCAAAGCCGTACACGCGGACAGCCTTGTTGTTGGAGCCGCCCGATACCGTGAACTCGGCGGACTTGCCATTGGTGGACTTCACCTTGGGCAGATACACGCTCTCCATAGCCTCGCCGTCCTGCACCGTCAGCTTCAGACCGTTCAGACAGGTGTTTTCGCGTATCTTCTGCATATTACTGTCGTCGGCGGAATCGTAGAAGCCCCAGGGGGAGATGATGAGGCAGAGCTTCAAGGTGTCGCCCTTCTTGAGGGTGACGGCATCCAGATCCAGGGACAGGCTGTACTTGGCGTTGGCGCCCACCATGACGAAGCCCGCATCGCACTTCTGACCGCCGATGGTGAAGTCGGAGTCGTAGATCATGAAGCCCAGGTTGACGTTGTTCTTCTCCCAGCCCGAGGCGGCGTTGCCCAGATCGTACAGAGCTACGTAGGGGAAGAGATCGCCCAGCTTCAGCACCTCGGGGGTAGCCTTCATGTTGGTTTTCCCGTGGACGATCTGATTACCCTCACCCAGATAGCCGATCTTCTGATACTTGCCCGCGTAGCCCTCCAGGGAGTAGAAGGAGAAATCGTGGGAGAAGTCGGCGATGGAGATATCCTCCAGCACCTCGTAGTGGATCTCGTAGTAGACGCGAAGCTCGTCGGTCTCGGGCATCTCCAGATGGTTGTAGGAGACCTTGATGCGTCCGTCGTCCGAGATGTAGTCCATCTTCACGTCGGTGTAGACGGGACCCGAGGAGATGATGGTGTTGTGATAGTTCTCGGTGGCGGCGTAGCTTCCGTCCTTGTCGGTGTACTGGAGGAAGTACTGGTAGCCGCCGTGGGTGTGCTGGGGCTGGTTGCTGTAGCCCTCGCCTTCGGGAAGCTCGAACCAGTAGGGCATGGACATGGAGCGGAAGTCGGGGAGGGTCCAGAGGTCACGGGCACCGTACAGAGGGTTGATACAGCTGGTCTCGGTGGTACCCAGGGACAGGTGGTAGTAGGGCCAGAAGAACTGGATGGAGGAGAGCTGCTTCAGCGGCACCAGACCCCAGTTCATGTAGAGGTTGAGTACCGTCAGCTCGGTGGTGGTGCCCGCCTTCACCGACACGGGGAAGTAGGACTCGGAGTAGGAGGGGTCACCGGGATCATAGATGGGCTCCTCGTTCTCGCCCTTGAAGTTCTTGTAGATCATGACGGGGATGGGCAGGAGCATATCGTTCTTGTCCAGGATCAGGGCGTTCTCACCGCCGCCTCCCGTGAAGTAGGTGTAGACGTAGATGGTGCGGTCGGCGTCCCCGCCCGTAACCGTGACGTCGGAGGAGTAGTGGCGGTTCTGCTCGGTGAAGAAGGGCTCGTTGAAGCCGGTGCCGCCGATGTTGAACTTGTAGGCGCCGCGGAGCACGTCGTAGCCAGCGTAGGAATCGCCGCTGACCGTCTCCAGAGGATGCCGCTCAAACTCGGCCTCGCGGAGGAAATTGGTGAAATCGTGGGTCTGTTCGGTATAGAGGCGGTGACCCATGTAGAAGTCGTCAGCGGTGGCATTGGGATCAAAGCGGATCACACCGCCCTCGGGCCTTGCGGTCTGGGTGACGGTATAGGTACCGTCCGCAAGAGTCACCTCCAGCTTGCCGCTGTTTTCATGAGGCAGAAGGATGAAGCCCAGGATACCCGCGTCCTTTACGTCAAAGGCCAGATACTCGCAGGTGGCGAAGTCCACGCCGTCCAGAGAATCGTGGGTTCCCTTGGCGTCCTTGACCACCAGCTTGGCCACCTTGTCGGCGGGGATGTTCGTGATCATGCCCAGCCCGTCGATACCCGAGATCTCCTCGGTGGCAACGAAGTGGAGCACCTGGTTCATCTTGTCGGAGTAGGTGTGGAAGGTACGGTCCAGAAGGAGCGCGGGAGCCTCGGTGTTGAGCTTGACCGCCTTGATGTCCTTGATCTGGATCTGCTCGCCCTCGCTACCGATATCGAAGCGCAGGGAGGTGACGAAGCCGTAGTAATCCTCTACGGTATTCACGGCCACGGTGTAGGTGTTCCACTCTCCGTTGGCCTCCAGGTCAAAGCGCACCTGCTGCTCGGAGCTGTGGCCGTTGCGGTCGCCCGCGATGAAGTAGAGGTAGCCCTCGCTGGAGGAGGCGGCCTTCACCGAGAACTGCACGGCGTTGTACTCCTCGGCGGGGAAGCTGTAGCCCTCCTTCCCCTTGTTGAGAGGGGTATAGACGTAGGGATCGACGCCCGTGGCGGTGTAGGTGATGACGCCGTCCTTGACCGAGAACTCTCTCACGTCGTGGTTCTTGATGGAGGCTTTATTAATAATGAAATCCATCTCCTTGACCACGCTGGAGCCGCCCATAAAGTTCTGGCCCATGATGTGGGCGTCGTAGTAGTAGTAGCCCATGCGGTAGACGTTGGTATGGGGAGCGGCGGTGGACTGGGAGGCCATGTAGGTCTTGCCGTTCTCCATGCGGATGAAAACGTCCATGGTGTTCTCCAGATAGACCTTACCGTCGGGGGTGGTCAGGGAGGTCACCAGATTATCCTTGGAGGAGGAGAGGGCGTACTCCAGGTCCATATTTTGGTTCTCGATGCGGTAATGAGTGCGGCGGGGGTTCTCGTAGTAGGCCTGCACACCGTTTGAGAGTCGGTTGGACAGCATGATGGTGTCGGCGTAGGGACCGGTCAGGGTGGGTTCGATCACGGGCTCATCCTCCTTATCGGTATCGTTTGCGGTGGTGTCGCCGTCCCCTCCCGGCCGGGTCTCGTTGGGAGACGTAGGCGTCTCGGCGACGGTGGTGTCGCCGTTGGGATCGGGGGTCTTACGGCAGGCAGTCAGACCGCTACCCGCAAGCAGGGAAGCACATAGGGTCAAGAGAAGGATGCGTTTCAGCTTCATGGCGATGGTTTCCTTTCAAGATAGGTAGGGTTGAGCGGTTATATCTCGGGGCACGCGCGAAGGGACACGGCGCCCGGGAGGCAACGGATGGTGACTTCCGTACCGCAGCCAGCCTCCTCTCCGTCCAGAGACCAGCTTGTGGGCTCCTTCAAACGGACGGTGACGTTGTCGGTATGGTGGAAGTCAATGAGGGGACAGCTTTCGGGGGTAACGGTGAGGAGAGCGGTGAGGATGCGGTTGAGGTCTCCGCCGTTTTTGGGATGCTTGATGAGCAGGAGCTCAAAGAGACCGTCTGACAGGGATACGCTGGCCTTGGGCAGCTGAAGCAGTCCGCCGGCAGAGGTGGTATTGGTGACGGCGCAGAATACGTAGTCGTCCTCCAGACGGGTTCCGTCTCCCAAGGTGAAGGAAGCCCGTCGGGGCTGCAGACGGGAGAGATCCTTGACACCCTCCAGCACGTAGGCTCCGTGGCCCATAAGATTTTTGGCGGTCTGCGGAGTGGTGTAGGATGCGGCCGTAAAGGCTCCGAAGGAAGCGATGTAGGTGAAATAGCGGGCAGGGAAATCCCCCGTGGGGGGGAACAGCCCCACGTCAAAGGGCATGGGGGGAGCGGAAACGGCCAGAGAAGCGGTATGGCGAAGGGAGCCGCTGAGTCCGATGCTGGCGGCCAGGTCGTTGGTGCTTCCGGCGGGGATGTAGCCAAGCTCGGGGCGGCGATCCGGGGGATGGGAGAGAAGACCGGTGACTACCTCGTTCAGGGTGCCGTCGCCGCCGCAGCAGACGATAGCGTTATAGCCCTCGTCAGGGGCGCCTGCGGCCAGCTCGGTGGCGTGGCCGCGATGGTTGGTGAATACCACGGTAACCCGCTCCACGGGGGTGGGGGCTCCCGAGCGGTAGAGCTCGTCAATAATGTCGAAAAGACCGCTTCGGCTTTTCAGCCGCCCCGACACGGGGTTGACGATGAGCAGAATGCGCCGATTGCGGCTGGGTAGGGGACCGGGGTCCCGAAACGGAAGGGAAAACTGGGGATTCATAGAGACTCCTTATGGGGATGGCGCAATGGAAGTGAGACGGCGAATGATCTCCCCGGCCATGATCAGACCCATGGCAGAGGGGGTAAAGGAAATGCTGGCGGGGGCAGGACGACCGTCCTCTCCCGTAACGCAGGCGGGGAGTGGGGGCTCGTCAGACCACACACAGAGGAGGTGGCGCACGCCCCGTTTTTTCAGCTCTCGGCGCATGATGCGGGCCAGAGGGTCGGTTTCGGTCTTGCTGACGTCGGATATACGAAATCTTTCGGGGTGAAGCTTGTTTCCGGCTCCCATAGCGGCAATGAGAGGCGTCCCCGCCGCCTCACATCGGGCGGCAAGCTCCAGCTTGGCGGAGACGGTGTCTACGCAGTCCGCTACGAAATCGTAGCCCGACAGATCAAAATCCGCGGCGGTTTCGGGGAGGTAGAATGCCACCGTGGCGGTGACGGTACAGTGGGGGTTGATGTCCCGGATGCGCTCGGCCATGACCTCCACCTTGGGACGGCCCACGGTAGAATGCAGGGCAACGGCTTGGCGATTGATGTTGGAGAGGGAAACGGTATCACGGTCAATGAGGTGGATGCGTCCGACGCCGGCGCGGGCCAGAGCCTCCGCCAGATGTCCTCCGACACCGCCCACACCGAAAACAGCCACCGAGGCTTTTTCCAGAGCGGAAAGCCCCTCCTCGCCGATGAGGGCGGCGGTTCGGGTGTGCTCCTCGGGGATGATGGGAGAGGTTTGCATGACATTTTCCTTTCAAGTGGATATGCTTTTTATATTTTACCATATCTTTGTGAATTTTTCAAGATTATTCTTTACAAATTCACGAAAAAGGAGTATAATATGAGATGAAAAATACCCGTAGCCACATGATCCCGAAAAAATGGGCTTCGGAAATTCAACAGGAAAGAGAGAAACCTATGAAATACCAAAAACCCGAATCCTATTTCCGGGAGACGACGGCCGACTCCGAGCTTATTTTCGACGGAAAGGTTCTCCATTTGTATCGGGACGAGATCAACCTTCCAAACGGCGGCACCTCCATGCGGGAGTACTGCAAGCATAACGGCGCCGTTTGCGTGGTGCCTGTGACCGCTGAAGGCGATGTGATCTGCATCCGTCAGTACCGCTATGCTCTGGGCCGTGTGACCTTGGAAATCCCCGCGGGGAAGCTCGACTACATTGGTGAGGATCATCGGGAGGCGGCGCTGCGTGAGCTCCGCGAGGAGACGGGGTACACCACCGAAAATCTCATCGACATTGGGCCTCTGGCTACCTCTCCTGCGCTGCTGACCGAGATTATTTACTGCTATCTGGCCGAGGATATGGTCCCCGGTGAATGTGATCCCGATGAGGATGAGTTTTTAGAGATGGTCCGGGTTCCTTTGCCCGAGCTGGTGGATATGATCCTCTCGGGTGAGGTGCAGGATGCCAAGACCCAAGCGGCGGTTTTGAAGGTCTGGGCGATGAAGAAACGGTAAATTGCAGTTTATCGGTGAGTTTGAACATTCACGTTCCGCTCGCACCTTGGCAGGGGTGCAGGGG
>JAFQOC010000400.1 GCA_017420845.1 Clostridia bacterium | reverse complement strand
GCTCTGGCCGCCGCTCTGGATATGGACCTTGCCCTACAGACCTCAAACGCCCGCTACTTCTCCAAGGCGGAGGAGGATCGGGTCATGGGCATCATCCGCGTCCGTATGATCTCGGGCGATTCCACCATTTTCGGCACCCATCCCCACGACCGCAAGTACCGGACCTACTATATCACCTCCACGTGGGAGAACACCCTGGCCTTTGTCCGTGAAAAAGGCCTGGATGCCTACTTCACCGCTGATTACACCGTCACCGACGTCCGCTACCAGAGCTATACCCCCCGTTTCATGCTCAGTAGCTATGGTATGGGCGGCTCTCACGTCTTCTTCTCCTGCGAGGACACGATACAGATCATCCTGCCCGAGCGCTTCGATGGAGACGACATGGCAGCCAGCGTGACCCGCGCCACCAATCCCGTCCCCGCCGAGCAGTGGACCGCCTGGCTGGACGCCTCCCGCCCCGTGGCCCTCATGACCCGCCCCGGCCGTATGGTGCAGATCATTCTCACCAACGAAAAGGGCGAGACAAAGCTGGTAACACGGTATATCTACGAGGCGGATATTCCCGCCGTCAATTGACACAGATCGACCGCTCACGCCCCGTGGGCGGTCTTTTTTGTCCGATGGAGGGCGCACACACAGGTGCGCCCCTACCGATATTGTAAAGGTGCGTCCTTCTAAATCCATCAGCAACGAGAGTCCTTGGGTAAACCGTCCCGCAATACCCATCGGTAACAGGGTAGGGGCGCACCTGTGTGTGCGCCCGCTCTCTTTCCCTTGTGTCAACCTCCACAAAAACCCTTTCATCACCCCCGCTCTTATGGGTCAATTATGAGAAATTCCCATATCCGACAACACAATTTTCCCCATTCCCTTGACACGGGTCGCAAAAAGGAGTATAATGGACCCAAACAATCGCCCGCTTGCGGGCAGCTACCGCGTGAAAGGCTTGACGAAAGGACGGTATTTTGACCATGAAAAACATTTCCCGCAACCTCACCATGCTCTGCGATTTCTACGAGCTGACCATGTCCAACGGCTACTTCAAAACCGGGCTGAAGGATCAGATCGTTTACTTCGACGTATTCTACCGCAAGAATCCCGACGAGGGCGGCTTTGCCGTGGTGGCAGGCCTTGAGCAGATCGTGGAATACATTCAAAATCTCCATTTCGACGAGGACGATATCGCCTACCTGCGATCCAAGAATCTCTTTGACGAAGCATTCCTGGACTACCTCCGCACCTTCCGCTTCACGGGCGACATCTGGGCTGTCCCCGAGGGCACCTACGTCTTCCCCGGCGAGCCCCTCATGATCGTCCGCGCCCCCACCATTGAGGCCCAGTTCATCGAGACCTACGTTCTCATGATCATCAACCACCAGTCCCTCATCGCCACCAAGGCCTCCCGCCTCTCCCGCGCCGCCAAGGGGCGTATGATCTCGGAATTCGGCTCCCGCAGAGCCCAGGGTGCCGACGCCGCCATTCTGGGTGCCCGCGCCGCCTACATCGGCGGTGTAAACAACACCGCCTGCACCATCTCCGACGAGATCTACGGCGTCCCCGCCTCGGGCACCATGGCCCACGCCTGGGTCCAGATGTTCGACGACGAGCTCACCGCCTTCCGCAATTACTGCACCCTGTATCCCCACAACGCCACCCTGCTGGTGGATACCTACAACGTCCTGGAGTCGGGCGTGCCCCACGCCATTCAAGCCTTCAACGAGGTTTTGAAGCCTCTGGGCATCACCAAGTGCGCCGTCCGTCTGGACTCGGGCGATATCGCCTACCTCACCAAGAAGGTGCGGAAAATGCTGGACGAGGCAGGCTGGTTCGACTGCAAGATCGTGGTCTCCAACTCTTTGGATGAATACATCATCCGCGAGCTGATCCGCCAGGGCGCCGAGGTAGACGCCTTCGGCGTGGGCGAGCGCCTCATCACCGCCAAGAGCGATCCCGTCTTCGGCGGCGTGTACAAGCTCACCGCCGTGGAGCGTCCCGACGGCTCCATCCTCCCCAAGATCAAGATTTCCGAGAACGTGGGTAAGATCACCACCCCCCATTTCAAGAAGGTCTACCGCCTCCGCGGAAGAGACACCGGCAAGGCTGAGGCCGATCTGATCTGCCTGCATGACGAGGTTATCGACGATACGAAGCCATTGGAGATCTTCGACCCCCAGAACACCTGGAAGCGTAAGACCCTGACCAACTACACCGCGACCGAGCTGCTGGTTCAGGTCTTCAAGGACGGCGAGCTGGTCTACGACCTCCCCACCCTGGACGAGATCCGCAAGCATTGCGCCGAGGAGCGTGACGGCATGTGGGAGGAGGTCCGCCGCTTTACCAATCCTCACAACTACTACGTGGACCTCTCCCAGAAGCTCTGGGACATCAAGCATGGGCTTCTGAACCAGAGAAATCACTAATGAACCACCGCAGGGGCGCACACACAGGTGCGCCCCT
>JAFQOC010000399.1 GCA_017420845.1 Clostridia bacterium | reverse complement strand
GGCGAGGGGAGCTTCACCGCCGAGGGCTGCGCCTGCCGCAGAGAAAGGAGACGGACATGATGAATCGGCATTACGGTCACACAGACTACTTCAACGGTCGCGAGGGGGGGCCTTCTCGGGACAACGCACGAATGCCCTACCGTCGCCCCGGTAGCCGCGGCCCCCTCCCTGCCTATCCGGGCGTGGGTAATTCCCTCTCTCGTGGCGGATGCGGATGCGGTCTGTCCCCCGCGTCTCGGGATCATATCCCTGCTCCCGATGTCACCTCCCCCTGTTCCCTTCCCCGAGCCTTGTCCGACCGCAGACCGGAGCAGGGCGGATGCGGATGCGACGCCGCAAACCGCGATCAAGGCAGAGACGGACGCCGCGAGGGAGGCCGCGGTTGCGGCTGCAACACCCATTCGGCGGACTGTGGTGGCCACAAGCTCGCCGAGAAAATCCGGGCGGTGGATTTTGCCCTGTATGAGGTGATCCTGTACCTGGACGTCTACCCCCATTCCTGCGATGCCCTGGAAACCTACCATAAGCTGAAGGATCAAAGAGAAGCACTCCATGCCGAGTACGAGAGAACCTACGGTCCCCTGACCGCCTTCGGCAACCAAAGTAGCACGTCCTGGGATTGGTTTGACAAGCCCTTCCCCTGGGAATACAATGCGGAGTAAGGAGGTACGCTCATGTGGATCTATGAAAAGAAGCTGCAGTTTCCCGTAAAGATCAAAAATCCCAATTCCAAGCTGGCGCAGATCATTATTTCCCAGCTCGGCGGGCCGGATGGAGAATTGGGAGCATCCATGCGCTACCTGCACCAGCGGTACAGTATGCCTTACAAGGAGGTGGTGGGGATCCTCACCGACGTCGCCACGGAGGAGCTGGCACACCTGGAAATGGTCTCGGCCATTCTCTACCAGCTCACCCGCAATCTCTCGGAGGAGGAAATCAAGAATAGCTCCTTCGCCACCTACTTTGTGGATCATACCACCGGGGTCTATCCCGTAGCCGCCTCTGGAGTGCCCTTCGATATGAAATACGTTGGGGTTAAGGGCGACGTCGTCGCCGATCTCCACGAGGATCTGGCCGCCGAGCAGAAGGCCCGCGTGACCTACGACAACATCCTCCGCCTCTGTGACGATCCCGACGTCCGCGAGCCCATCAAATTCCTCCGCGAGCGGGAGATCGTCCATTACCAGCGCTTCGGCGACGCTCTCCGTATCACCCAGGACCATCTGGACAGCAAGAATTTCTACGCATGCAATCCCGCGTTTGATCGCGATTGCGGAAAATAAACCATACGGAGGACAGTCCACAAGGGCTGTCCTCCGATTTCCTGCCATGATGATTCATGACCAAAAAAAATCCGCAGTATGCGGGCTTACCCCTGCGTACTGCGGACAAACCATTCCATCAGTAAACCCGTTTTTTTTCAAATGATCGCCCAAAAATTCCACCTCTCTTTACATTCCTTATGATAAAGGCATCAAAATGCCTGTAGCACCATTTTTAGGTAACGTGAATATGTTTTTCCCCGATTGCCATCCGGGATTGTGGGCGAAAAACAGTCGAATCGTTTCAACATCCGTAAACAGCGGATTCAAATATAAAGGGCATCTCAAAAAAAAAGCTCGTCGCGCGATGTGTGTTTAGAGATGCCCTAAAATTGGACGGCCTGCCACGCAAGCCGTCCAATTTTTATATTGCGTCAGTTCTTTCCTTCCCCGTCTCACTTCTTCTTGAAATTAGGCGTAAAGGCTTTACTGGCTGCTTCCTTGCCCTGGCTGAAGCCCATAAGCCCCAGGCGGGCGGTCTCCTCCAGAACCGAGCTGTACTCGAATTCGGTAACCCGACGATGAAGATTCCTGTGGGGACAATCCCGAGCAAAATCCGGGGTGTACTGCCGCATAACCGACACGCGAATGTCGGCAGGGGGCAGTATAGAGGCCAGATGCTTCATGACGGCCATGGAATCGGCCCGACATCCCGGAAGGACCAGATGCCGAATCAGCACGCCCTTTACCGCCAGTCCGTTTTTCTCCTCATACTCTCCTGTCTGGCGGTACATTTCCAGCACAGCTCGGGTAGCCACCTCGGCGTAATCGGGGGCAGCGGAGTAGGCGGCGGATAGCTCGGGGGAGATATACTTGAAATCCGGTAAATATACGTCCACCAGACCCTCCAGCATTCTCAGCGACTCCACCGTCTCGTAGCCGCTGCTGTTCCAGACCACGGGTACGGTCAGGATGGGCTTCAGCCGCTCCAGCAAACGGGCCAGCATGGGTGTATAGTGGGTGGGGGTAACCAGATTGAGATTATGGACACCCTGGTTCAGAAGCTCATGAATGCGCTCAACCAGCGCATCCTCGGCCATGAGATCACCGATCCCCTCACGGCTGATATCGCGGTTCTGGCAGAAAACACACCGAAGATTGCAGCCCGAAAAGAAAACGGTGCCCGACCCCTTCTCGCCGCTGATGGGGGGCTCCTCCCAGAGGTGAGGCGCGATACGGGCTACCCGATAAACATCGGGCATACCGCATACGCCTAAGTCACCGGCGGTTCGGTCCACCAAGCATGCGCGGGGGCAGACACGGCAGGCTTTCAGGAAGTCTTGAATGGTATGGGACATGGCACGGCTCCTGTGAGAATGTTTTTTCCTAAACATTATACAACAAATATCCGAAGATTGCAAGTTTTTTGTGGTATTTTTTTGTTTACAAATTGACTTCTTCGTGGTATAATAGTAGATGGTTTATTTTGCCTTTTTAAAGCATACACCCGATTTTGACGAAAGGAAGCCCTTGGGCAGATCATGATTATGCATACGCCTTCCCGTCATCCCACCGCCCCCATTCGGACAGCCGAGATTCTTTGCGTAGGAACCGAGCTGCTTTTGGGGGATATCGTCAATACCAACGCCGCCTTTCTCTCCAAGAGATTGGCTTCTCTGGGGATCGCCGTCTACCACCAGACCGTGGTGGGGGACCACCCCGAGCGGCTCCGTGTGGCTCTGTCGGATGCCTTTGAGGGGCACGGCCGTCCTGCCGCCGATCTTGTGATCCTCAGCGGAGGTCTGGGTCCTACCTACGACGATCTCACCAAGGAGACGGTTGCCGCCTATTTCGGACGGGACATGGAGCTCCACCAGGAATCCCTGGATCGCATTTCGGATTTCTTCACCCGCACCGGTCGGGTCATGACCCCCAATAATCAAAAGCAGGCCATGATGCCCGTGGGCTGTGAGGTCTTTCCCAATGACTACGGCACTGCACCCGCCTTGGCCGTAAGCGACGGGACCAAGACCGCCATCATGCTCCCCGGACCTCCCGCCGAGTTGATTCCAATATTCGACCAGCTGGTGATTCCCTTCCTCCGCCGCTACACCGACGGCGTACTCATAAGCCGCAATATCCACGTCATGGGTCTGGGAGAGTCCACCGTGGAAACCCTGCTCCACGATCTCATGGTCTCCTCGAAAAATCCAACCGTGGCTCCCTACTGCAAGTCAGGGGAGGTGCGCCTCCGTGTCACCGCGCGGGCGGAGGACGAGGATACAGCCGCCGCCATGTGCGACGGGCTGGCGGACACCATTCTGGCCAATCCCGCTATTTCCCCCTACGTCTACGGTGTGGACTGTGAGAATATTGAGACAGCCCTGGTCCGTCTGTTTACCGAAAAGGGGCTGACCGTAGCCTCTGCCGAATCCTGCACGGGCGGCATGATCGGCCAGCGCATCACCGCCGTTCCCGGGGCGTCCGCAGCGTACGTAGGCGGCTTCGTCACCTACACCAACGACGTCAAGATCCGCCTTGTGGGGGTGAATCCCGCCACCATTGACGCCCATACCGAGGTCAGCCACGAAACCGCCGCCGAAATGGCCATGGGCGCGCGGGAGCGCACGGGAGCCGACGTGGGGCTTTCCACCACAGGCTACGCAGGCCCCGGAGGCGGTACCGAGGAAAATCCCGTCGGCACCGTGTATATCGGCATTGCCACAAGACAGGGGGTCGAGACCTACCGACTCTACTATCCTCGCAAGTCCCGTGACTACATCCGCGAGGCAGTAGCCTCCAGAGTCATGCTGGAGGCTGTCCGACAGGTTCTGGGACAGGAGTCTCTTTGACTATATCCCGGTCATACGGGAACAATATAGATGACAATACATCAAGAAAAAAGATAAGGCCATCCCCGTGTGGGAGGTCAGGAGGTTATGAACCATGGCAAATTTCAGAAGAATCGGTATCCTTTCCTCGGGCGGCGATGCCCCCGGTATGAACGCCGCCATCCGCGCCGCCACCCGCCGTGCCCTCAGCCAGGGCTTTGAGGTCATGGGCATTCTGGGTGGCTATTCCGGCCTTTTGGGCGCCGCCGACGAGTCCGACCCCGACGTGGTTCGTCAGAGATATCTGCGTCCCCTTGAGTCGTCCAGCGTATCCAACATCGTAACCCGCGGCGGTACTATCCTGTATTCCAGCCGCTGTCCCGAGTTTGCTACTCCCGAGGGTATGGAAAAGGCTCTCCGTGCCTGTGATAAGTATCAGATCGACGCCATCATCGCCATCGGCGGCGACGGTACCTTCCGAGGCGCTACGGATCTCACCAACCACGGCATTCCCTCTATCGGTATTCCCGCCACCATCGATAACGATATTTCGGCAACTGAGCAGACCATCGGCTTCGATACCGCGCTGAACACCGCGTTGGGTCTGTTCGACGCGCTCCGTGACACCGCTGAGTCCCACGCCCGTTGCATCGTCACCGAGGTCATGGGTAACAAGTGCGGCTTCCTTTCCCTGTATCTGGCCATCGCCACGGGCGCCATTTCGGTCGCCATTCCCGAGGTGTCCTTTGATCGCGACTACGCCATCCGTAAGATCCGTCAGGCTCGTGAGGAATATGGCAAGCGAGGCATCATCGCTATCTGCAGTGAGGGTATGCCCAAGGTGAACGGCAAGAACTACGGCGAGGATTTCAAGGACGAGATCATCCGCGAGACCGGCATCGACACCCGCTTCACCAATCTGGGTCACACCATCCGCGGCGGTAATCCCACCCTGCGCGACCGT
This sequence comes from Clostridia bacterium, assembly GCA_017420845.1. GTDB lineage: Bacteria > Bacillota > Clostridia > Oscillospirales > CAG-272 > CAMEON01. Next base: position 4,070 of record JAFQOC010000399.1, on the reverse strand, counting down.
CTCACCGCCTCTCAGATGGGCGTGGAGGCCGTCAACCATCTGCTGGAGAACAAGAGCAATCTGGTCATGTGCGTTCATGAGAACCGCATCACCTCCTGCGACATCAACTACGCCCTCACCCTGGATCACATGTACAAGGACAAGCTGGTGGACGGCGAGCTGGATCGCTTCACGGGCTTTGAGATCGCTCAGATGAAGGCCCATTGCGTAGCCAGACGCGCCAAGGTGGAGCGTCTCTATCAGATGGCCTACAACATCTGCATGTAAATCATCGCTAAAGTAAAAAGTTTACAACTCCCACTGTATTTTCGGTGGGAGTTTCGCTTTTTGCTCTTGATTTTTATGCGCATGTGTGATATAATAGTAGGGCTATAGCCATATGCACATGGCAAAAATTTTTTAGGAGGTTTTTTTCATGCTGAAAAAAATGCTTTGCGTTCTTTTGGCCGCTCTGATGTTGGTCGGTACGCTGGCTTCCTGCGGTACGCCCAATGACGGCACCACCGACACGACCGCAGCTGCCACCGGCGACAACTCGGAGGATGAAAGCCGCGAGACCCTGGACATCCCCAGCACCCGCTACGACGACACCGAGCTCTGCTTCCTGACCCGCGACGAGAGCGAGTGGTCCACCCTGGAGATCTTCGCTGAGAACCAGACCTCTGAGTCTGACAACATCAGCAACGCGGTGTTCGAGAGAAACGACCGTATTCTCCAGAATTACGGCGTTACCGTCAAGGAGCTGAAGAAGGTCACGACCGAGCACCACGGAACAGTCTCCAATGAGGTTTCCGCTCCCACCGGTGACTTCCAGGCGATCATAACCAACACCTCGAACTCCGCAAACTTCGCTTCTAACGGCTTCCTCTGGGATCTGAACAGCGACGAGATCGAATACCTCGACTTCACCAAGTCCTGGTGGGATAACAACATGGCTAAGGGTATGTCCATCGAGGACAGACTGTACTTCGCTACCGGCGACCTCTTGACCTCGGACAACGATGCCACCTTCGTTATCATGTTCAACAAGAAGCTGGTCGTTGATTACAAGATCCCTGACCTGTACGCCCTGGTTGAGAACGGCGAGTGGACCATGGACGAGCTGTATAAGTACGAGCAGATGGCCGTTCAGGACAACAACGGCGACGGCAAGCTGGACTACGACAGCGATATCTGCGGTCTGGCCTACACCGGTGACGTTCCCTACTGCCTGGTATTCGGCGGCGGCATCACCCTCTGCACCAAGGACGAGGACGACATGCCCATCTACAGTCTGGACGTCCAGCGTGCCGATGACATTGCCGAGAAGGGCAAGCTCATCTTCTCCAAGGACTATACCATTGATCTGAATGCCGTGGTCAACGCCGGCGGTATCACCATGTACGAGGCCGGTGCCAAGACCTTCGGCGAGGGTCACGCTCTGTTCATGGGTGAGGTCATGCAGTGCGTCACCCGTATGCGCGGTTATGACGTAGACTTCGGTATTCTTCCCTACCCCAAGTTCAACGCACAGCAGGAGAACTACTGCAGCATGATGCACCTGACCGCCTCCTGCGTTTCCATCCCCAGGAGCGTCAACGGTGACGATCTGGCTATGGTTACTTCCATGATCGAGGCTATGGCTTACCATGCCGTGGACACTCTGACCGTTCAGTACTACGAGATCAACCTGAAGACCAAGGGCGCCAAGGACGAGCAGTCCGGTCCCATGATGGATATGATCCTCTCCAGCCGTGTGTGCGACCTGTCCTACTACTATCAGTGGGGCGGCAACGCATTCGGTCAGGTAGCAGGCTGCCTGCTGCCCGCCGGTAAGGGTGTTGCTTCCATCAGCAAGCGCTTCGGTCAGCAGATCGAAAGAAATATCGCCCAGCTCATCAGAACTCTCGAAAAGCACGAGGGTCAGTAATTTCCCATTCAGGATGCCCACCTCGGTTGAGGTGGGCATCCTTGCATAGAAAAAATCCCGGCCGCACGGTCGGGATTTTTATACGTTTTTTTTGGATCAGCGGTTGAGAATCAGCTTGGTCAGCTCCACGGGCTCCACGATGGTATCGCCCTTGTAGACGCGCATATTGCCCGAGGCGATCTCGTCGATGAGCACCACCTCGCCATCCCCCGTGTAGCCGAACTCGAACTTGATGTCCCAGAGATCCAGGCCGATGGTCTTGAGGTCGTCCGCCACGATCTTGGTGATGGCGATGGTCTGCTTCTTCATGGTCTCGAACATCTCGGGGGTCATGACGCCCAGCACGGCCAGGCCCTCGCCGGTGACCAGGGGATCGCCCTTCTCGTCGTTCTTGAAGGTGCACTCCACGTAGCCGCCCTCGATGCGGGTGCCGTTCTTGATGTACTCGCCGTAGCGGCGGATGAAGCTGCCGGTGGCGACCAGACGGCAAATGACCTCCAGGCCGTTACCGCCCTGGGCCTTACCGAAGTTCTGCGCGGGGAGAACCTCCATGGTGGCATTCTCCACGTCGGCGGAGATGTAGTGGGTCTTGATGCCTGCGGCCTTCAGCATCTCAAAGTAGTAGACGGAGGTTTGGAGATTTGCCTTGCCGATACCCTCGATGGTGAGTCCCACAGAGTTCTCGCCGGGATCGAACACGCCGTCCTTGCCGGTGCAATCGTCCTTGAACTTGAGAAGCACATTGCCGTTCTCCAGCTCGTACACATCCTTGGTCTTGCCTGCGTAAATCTTTTTCATGATCCTGCTCCTTTAGCAAAATGGATTATCAAGATCCTCGGACGCCCGGCACTTTTTCGCACCGACGGGGGCTTTTGGATCCTACGCGATTATTATATCACTATTCTCGGATATTTGCAATATTTTTGTTGAATAAATATGAAGTTTCGCGGAAAAAAGTTTTTATATATTTTGCAAAATCGATTACAAGAGCGGCACGCCCGCGGCCTCGCAGGCAGCTACGGTGTCGGCATCCCAGATGGAGGACTGGACCTCACCGATGTGGCAGCAGCCCATCATGAGCATACAGAGACGGGACTGACCGATACCGCCGCCGATGGTGAGGGGCAGCTCGCCGTTCAGGAGCATCTTGTGGAAAGGAAGATTTCTGCGGTCGTCACAGCCCGAGATGGTGAGCTGGCGGTCCAGGGACTCGGCATCCACACGGATACCCATGGAGGAGATTTCCAAGGCTCTGCCCAGCACCTCGTCCCAGAAGAAAAGGTCGCCGTTGAGCTGCCAGTCATCGTAGTCGGGGGCGCGGCCGTCGTGGCGGTTACCCGATCTCAGCTTACCGCCGATCTGCATGATGAAGGCGGTGTGGTGCTCCTTGACGAAGGCCTTTTCCCGCTCGGAGCCGGTCTTGAGGTCGGGGTAGAGATCCTCCAGCTCCTGGGAGGTGATGAAGGTGACGTCTCTTTCCAGTGTGGTGATAAGCTGGGGGAAGCGGACGCGGAGCTGGTCATTTGTGTCGCAGATGGCGCGGACAATAGCGCGAACAATAAGCTGAAGGTACTCGATGGTGCGGGTCTCGGGGGTGATGATTTTTTCCCAGTCCCACTGGTCCACGTAGATGGAATGGATGTTGTCCAGCTCCTCGTCGCGGCGGATGGCGTTCATATCGGTGTAGAGGCCGTGACCCACGGTGAAGCCGTAGCGCTTCAGGGCCAGGCGCTTCCATTTAGCCAGAGAGTGGACCACCTCGGCCTCGATGCCGATAGCGGGGACGTCAAAGGAGACGGGGCGCTCGTAACCGTTGAGGTTATCGTTCAGACCCGACTCATCGGTGACGAACAGGGGGGCCGAGACGCGCTTGAGGTTCAGAGCGTTCTGGAACTCGGTCTGAAAGTGGTTTTTGATATAGGAAATGGCGCGCTGGGTGTCGTAGGCGTCCAGCGGAGGACGGTAGCCCTCGGGGATATAGCATTTGTTCATGGGTGTTCCCTCCTTGGGGACAATAGATGGGGATATTATAGCATATGCGGGGGAAAAAGTCAAGGGTATGATTTCAAATTTGGGTTTATCGCTCTGCGATAAACCCAAATTTGAGTGAAATACGCCTTGCGGCGTGTGAAATACCTGCGGTGTGAAATTTGCGCTACGC
>JAFQOC010000398.1 GCA_017420845.1 Clostridia bacterium | reverse complement strand
GGCTTCGCCCCCTTGACCCCCATCGTTGCCGTAGAGGGAACGTGGGTGGCCTCACCCCGATAAACTGCAATTTTCTACTCCTGTCCATAGTGTACCACAAAAGATTTCCCAAATACCGTGATTTTTTTTGGAAAAATACCGCCTGCACCCCAAAACCATTTGACAAACGGGGAAATTCGTGCTATAATAATATGGATTATAATTTCTGTCGAAAGGAGGATGACCTATGGCCAACGGGATACTTACGAATAGCGGCGAGCGCGTCTTTGTGACGGTGCCTACCCGCTACCATGCCTACACCGCAAGCGGCGCCAAATACTCCCTGACCTCCGCCGCGGATTTTCTGGCGGACGCGGGCTATGACGGGGTGGATCTGTCCCTGGATCAACTGGAGCCCGACGGCGACGATATCCTCCGCTCGGTGCTGTACAGCTTCGGAAACCGCGCCGCGGCAAAAGGGTTGACGCTCCCCATGTGTCACCTCCCCTTCTTCATGCCAAGCCCCGACGATGCGGTGGCTATGGCTCGCTTCTCCAGAGAGATCGCCTGCGGTATCCGCATGGCGGCCATGCTGAAGATCCACGACGCGGTGATCCACCCCATCGTGCGCCATGAGAGCCGTCGATGTCGGGAGCAGTGGATGGACGAGAATATCCGCTTCCTTACCCCCCTTCGGGAGCTGGCGGGTAAGTTGGGGATCACCCTGTGCATCGAGAACATGACGGGCAAGCCCTACGCCACCCACCCCTCCGAGGCGGTCTTCGGCAGTACCGCCGCCGATATTCTGGAGCTGACCGAGCGGCTGGACGCTATGGTCTGCTGGGACTTCGGCCACGCCAACATTACGGGTCTGTGCCAGTCGGCTGAGCTGGAAAAGCTGTGCGGTAAGGTGCGATGCTTGCACATACACGACAACGACGGAGTCAGCGACTCCCACCGCATCCCCTTTGAGTGTCCCGAGTCTACCCCCCTGGGCGGGTGTGTGGACTGGGAGGATGCCGCGGAAGGGCTGCGCCTGTGCGATTTCCTCGCCACCTCCAACCGATGTATCAACCTGGAGCTCAAAACCTCCGACCTCCCCGCTGATCCCTCGGTGAGGCTCTCCCACGCCGCCCGCGCCGTATACGCCGCAAAAAAACTGGCAAACCTTATTTAGGACACCACTAAAATCACCTCCCAACATAGAAAGGCAAGACTATGCAACTCTACAATTCCGCTACTCACCAGAAGGAAGAATTCGTCCCCCACGTGCCCGGCAAGGTCAGCATGTACACCTGCGGCCCCACGGTCTACCACTTCGCCCATATCGGTAACCTCCGCACCTACATGATGGAGGACGTGCTGGAGAAGTACCTCCGCTATTCCGGCTACGATGTCACCCGCGTCATGAACATCACCGACGTGGGACACCTGTCCTCCGATGCCGACGAGGGCGAGGACAAGATGCTCAAGGGCGCCCGCCGCGAGAAGAAGACAGTCATGGAGATCGCCAAGTTCTACACCGACGCCTTCTTTGCCGATTGCGAAAAGCTCAACATCAAGACCCCCGATATCGTCCAGCCCGCCACGGGTTGCATTGACGAGTACATCCACCTTATCGAGACCCTCATCGAGAAGGGCTACGCCTACGAGGCAGGCGGCAACATCTACTTCGACACCGCCAAGCTGGAGAAGTACTACATCTTCAACGACTTCAAGGAGGAGGACCTGGACGTGGGCGTCCGCGAGGGCGTGGAGGCCGACGGCAACAAGCGCAACAAGGCCGACTTCGTGCTGTGGTTCACCAAGTCCAAGTTCGACGACCAGGAGCTGAAGTGGCCCTCTCCCTGGGGCGTGGGCTACCCCGGCTGGCACATCGAGTGCTCGGGTATCTCCATGAAGTATCTGGGTGAGCATCTGGATATTCACTGCGGCGGTATCGACAACGCCTTCCCCCACCACACCAACGAGATCGCCCAGTCCGAGGCCTACATCGGCCATC
>JAFQOC010000397.1 GCA_017420845.1 Clostridia bacterium | reverse complement strand
TGGCGTTGTTCCTTTCAGTCCGGGACGGTCATATAACCACAGAGCGGTAGAAGCGGAGGGTGTCGAAATCACGCTCCAGCTGATTAAGCAGGAAGGTCTCGGCGGCACGGCCAAAGCTCATTTCCTCCTCACGGTCCTTGAGGGAAAAAGAAAAAATTTTCTTATCGGGAGCGGTCAAGGCATAGCGCATGGCGGCAAGCGTCGAGGGGGAGACGGGGCATATCACACGGCGCTCCCCCAGCTCGGCCTCCTCTCGGACGGCATCCCGCCCCAAGAGTCGGTTGCGCTTGGTCTGGCAATCGGCACAGATGAGGCGGCCGTTCATGATATCGAAGTATGCCTGCTCGGGGTAGCCCTCACCGCAGACGGAGCACCCCGTGAGATCGGGGCAGTAGCCCATGAGAGAGGCGGCGCGCAGCTCGAATACAGCCTTAACGATCTCGGGGGAATATCCCCCCTGCTCCAGAGCATGGAGAGAATTGAGGAGCATGCGGAGCAGCTGCTCGGTCTCCTCCTCACTGTGCTCCTCTCCCGTAAGCTCGGCGGTAAGATCGCAGAGGTAGGTGGCCAGGGCCATCCGGGCGAGGTCCGTGGACAGGCCGTAGAAGGAACGGGTCACGGAGCCTCCCCGATACCAGTAGAGATCCCCTCCCTTGCCTTGGTAAAGCTCATAGTTGCCGTAGGTAAAGAGCTGGGTACAGGAGGCAGCCGTACCGGAGCGGCCGGAGCTCCCCCCCTTGATCATGACAGACAGCCGCCCGTGATCCGGGGTTATGATCTGGATCACCCGATCGTGATTCCCCGTCGGGTAGGATCGGGCCACGAGGCCGTTGACGGTGATCAGCATGGGGCTCTCCTTTCAAGATTCGTTCGGAGCCGATATTCGCATAACGGCAAAGTAAGCTTCCGTATCCGGATTATCCGTCTCCTCGGGAGTTGTATAGCGAGAAATGACGGTGACAGGGCCGTGGGCATCGGTATCCGTTTTCACACAGTAGTCCATATGGCGGAACAATTCCTCAAAGATCGCCTTCCAAGCGTCCACATCCTGAGTCGGCGCACGATCGGCAATGACGGAGATCGAGGACATTCCGTCAATCTTCCAGTAGGCATGACACTCATCCGACAGGAGTCGCATCCCCAATCGGTCCGTCACCCCATGGAGGCGGGTCATAAAGTCCTCCGCAAAGCGGGTGCTGACGTAAACGAGAAGAGTCACTTGATTTTGAAGAAATCCCTCGCTGACCCAATAGTCAAAGGTCTTCATATGGCTTTTGATGGTAGCTCCCCCCGCAAGGGGATATTGGATCGCCTGCTTCACGGCGTTTCTTCCCGAGAATACGGTCACGCTCCCTGTTTCCACGTCCTTCAGGAAGAAGGCGTTAGGCTGTGCCAGCTCGTCGGGGCCTCGGCCGAACTCATCCTCAAAGAAAGCTTCTATCACATAGCGATGTCCGTTCACCGCAAAATAAACAGGCTCGTCCTGCATCATACCGAATAGTGGGTTCATGAGGCTCCTCCCTACTTGCGAAATCAGTCGTCCATGTACCCGAAATTGGCCACGGTCGCCGCGCTGTCTCTCCAGTTCTCCTTGACCTTGACCCAGAGGTTCAGATACACCTTAGCACCCAGCAGATTCTCAATATCCTGACGGGCGTAGGTGCCGATACGCTTCAGCCCCTCGCCGCCCTTGCCCAGGATAATGCCCTTATGGGAGGCGCGCTCGCAGTAGACGGTGGCGTGGATGGTGACCATCCCTGTCTTGGGATCCTCGGTAAACTTCTCCACCACCACGGCCACTCCGTGGGGGATTTCCTTATTAGTGGTACGCAGGACCTTCTCACGGATGATCTCAGCGGCCATAACGCGCTCGGGCTGGTCGGTGGCGATATCCTCGGGGTAGAACCACTCGGACTCGCGAAGGAAGGGCGAGCACTCCTTCAGCACGGCCTCAACCCCCTTCCCTCCCTTGGCGGACAGGGGAATGACGGCGTGGAAGTCGTGGAGGGCGGCGTACTTCATGATGGCCTCGGCCACCTCGGTGGCGTTGTAGAGGTCGGTCTTGTTCAGCACCAGAATGCAGGGCACCCCGGCGCGCTTGGAGTAGGCGATCACATCTTCCTCCACCTTAGAGACCTCCTTGCCGAGATCGGTGACCAGCACCACGGCATCGGCGTCCTGCATGGTGGCGTTGGCGGTCTTCACCATAAAGTCACCCAGAGAGTTCTGGGGCTTAAAAATACCGGGGGTGTCCAGGAAAACGTACTGATCCTCCCCTTGCGTCAGAATACCGCTGATGCGGTTTCTGGTGGTCTGGGGCTTGGAGGAGAC
>JAFQOC010000396.1 GCA_017420845.1 Clostridia bacterium | reverse complement strand
GGCTTCGCCCCTGCACCCCGTTGCGTCGTCGCAACCCAACGCACCGATAAACTGCAATTTACCAAACGATCCCATCACTCAATCAACCGCCCATCTGTGGTCACCGTCACCACCCGCCGGGGAAGAAACTTCCCGCTGGCCTGAATGGCCCGCTTGGCGGCGTTCTCAATACCCCCACAGCAGGGTACCTCCATCCGCAGAATGGTCACGCTCTTGATGTTGTTTTTTGAAATGATGGCGGTCAGCTTCTCGGCATAGTCCTCCTCGTCCAGCTTGGGACAGCCGATGAGGGTCACACGGCCGCAGATAAACTCCTCGTGGATATTGCCGTAGGCGTAGGCGGTGCAGTCGGCGGCGATCAAAAGATTCGCACCGTCAAAGTAGGGCGCGTTCACCGGCACCAGCTTGATCTGCACAGGCCATTGGGACAAGCGACTGGTTACAGGGGACGCGGAAACCGCGCAGGCCGACTCCTCCCGTACGATTCTCTTGGAATTGGTGCCCGGACAGCCGCAGGGAAGCTTACCGCCGCCCATACCGTGAGCGGGCATGGAGGGGGCGGAGGGCTTGGACAGGGGTGGCTTGTGGCTCTCTGCGGATTTTTGCGTCTTGGCGGCCAAGACGGCGGCCTCGTTATAGGCGGGAGCCTCTCGCTCCTCAAAGGTGATGGCCCCCGTGGGGCAGGCGGGAAGACAGTCGCCCAGACCGTCGCAGTAGTCCTCACGGGTCAGCACGGCCTTTCCGTCTACCATCTCGATAGCACCCTCATGGCAAGCCGCCGCGCAGGCACCGCAGCCGTTGCACAGGTCTTTGTCAATGTGTATGATCTTGCGCTTCATATATGTTTTCCTCCGGAATTTGATTTTGTGCTTGACTTTGCGGCCTTATTATACTATAATAAGCGTGGAATGTCTGTTGAATTTTCAACAAAAACGAGGTTTTATGAAAAAATATTTATCTGTTCTTCAAAAATCTCCCCTGTTTGCCGAGATCGGGGAGACCGAGCTTCTCTCCCTTCTCGACTGCCTCGGCGGTAGCGTCCGCGACTACCCGAAGGGAACGACCATATTCCGTGAGGGGGACCGTCCCACCCATTTGGGCGTGGTGCTTTCGGGAGAGATCCTTATTACCAGAACCGATTACTACGGCAACCGCAGCATTGTCTCCACCGTCATGGCTTCGCAGGTCTTTGGTGAGACCTTCGCCTGCGCCGAGGTGGAAGCCCTCCCTGTGGACGTCACCGCCGCCACCGACTGTACCGTCCTGCTGATCGGTGTGGATCGGGTGCTGAACCCCTGCTGCAACGGCTGCAGATTCCATAACCGCATCATCTACAATCTTATGAAGCAGACCGCCTCCAAGAATCTTTTGTTCCACCGCAAGCTGGAGATCACCTCCAAGCGTACCACCGGGGACAAGCTCATGACCTACCTTCACATGACCGCCAAGGAGCAGGGAAGCAACACCTTTACCATTCCATACAACCGCCAGGAGCTGGCGGACTATCTGGAGGTGGATCGGAGTGGGCTGTCCATGGAGATCAGCAAGCTCCGCCGCGAGGGCGTGCTGACGGCTGAGAAGAATCGCTTTTCCTTGAAGGCAGGGGAACGGTTCAAGCCGTAAAGCCATTTTCGAAGCGTCGTTTCTTTTCCTGTGAAGGGATCGGGATTACCGACGCAATGCATTGTATTCAACGCATTGTAAAGTAAATGTAAACAATGGCTTGGGGCGTTGACAGAAAAACAAGGTTGTAGTATAATATGAATGTATAATCGATTCGTTATATCGGTGACACGCATGTGCGCTATTTCACGAATTGAAGCCGGATCGCGTTTTGGAACCGAATCTACCGAAAAACAAAGCAAATCGTTTGTAAGCATACGAAGAACAGGAATGGCCCGATGAAAAAACTGATCAACAAAATATGGGATAAATTCAAGGAATTTATCAAATGGATCTGGAGCGAATGCAAGGATTGGCGCACCTTGATCCTTTTGGGGATCGTGTGCCTTGTACTGGGCTTTTCGGTATGGGGCGGCTACCTGTTCGGTTTGATCTTTGGCTGGGAGTGGGCGTTCTGGGTTGCGACCATCACGTGGGGCTTCTGGATGCTTCCCGGTGCGCCGTTTTTCGCCCTTTCGGTCACCATCACGTTGGTGATCAAGCGTGTATTTGAAAAAATGGCTCAAAAAAGGCAAAAGGCAAAAGATGGGATCACCGATGACGGTGATAAGCTTTCTTGAATATCGGGAATCCTTCGTGCGGATGCTGTGCGAAGGATTTTTTCTTTTTCTCAAAATCGTACTCCGTTTCGTATGGATTCAGTTGTCTTTCTAATTTGGGTTTATCGGTGCGTTGGGTTGCGGGTAGGCGGGGTGCAGGG
>JAFQOC010000395.1 GCA_017420845.1 Clostridia bacterium | reverse complement strand
GTATTCCGCCATGGTGACACGGTAGTTTTCGGCGAAGATGACCCGCAGCTTTTTGTTCACCTCGGGATCGTTGTTGATCATCTTGGCGAGGCAGGAGATGAACATGATGATCCGCTTTGCCATATAGTAGCCCGACGCGGCCTTAGCGGCAAAGAGGAAGGTACGGGGGGTGAATTCCGTATTGGGATTGTCCTTCAGATCCAGGTACATACCGATGATGTTCAGGGCATTCAGGAGCTGGCGCTTGTACTCGTGGAGGCGCTTGATCTGGACGTCGAAGACGGCATGGGTATCCAGGCGGATGCCGGCCTTGCGGTAGAGGTGGTTGGAGAAGTTCTCCTTGTTCTCATGCTTGATGGCGCGGAAGCGCTCCAGCACCTCGGGGTCGTCGGCGAACTTGGCGAACTCGGCAAGCTCCACGGGATTCTTGCGGTAGCCCGTGCCGATGGTCTCGTCCAAAAGGCCTGCCAGCTTGGGGTTGGAGTAGCACAGCCAGCGGCGATGGGCGATACCGTTGGTGACGTTATCGAAGCGGCCGGGGTACATACGGTAGAAGTCCTTGAATACGCTGTCCTTCAGAATGGTGGAATGGAGCTTGGACACACCGTTGACCGAGTGGGAGCCGACGACGGCCAGGTTGGCCATGCGGATCTGGCCGTAGCCGATGATGGCCATCTTGGAGAGACGGGGCCAGTTGCCGGGGAAGACCTGCCATGCCTCGCGGCTGAAGCGCTCGTTGATCTCCTTGATGATGGCGTAGATGCGGGGGAGCTTCAAGCGGAAGAGGTCCTCGTTCCAGGTCTCCAGGGCCTCGGGCATGACGGTGTGGTTGGTGTAGGAGCAGATCTCCTTGACCATATCCCATGCGCGATCCCAGGGATAGAAGTACTCGTCCACAAGGATACGCATGAGCTCGGGGATACAGAGGGTGGGGGGGGTGTCGTTGAGGTGGATGGCCACCTTGTCGGCCAGATTGTCCAGAGTACCGTAGACCGCCATGTGGTCGCGGATGATGGACTGGACCGAGGCCGAGCAGAGGAAGTACTGCTGGGTCAGACGGAGGAGTTTACCCTCGGTATGGTTGTCGGCGGGATAGAGCACCTTGGAAATGGCATCGGCGTTGGTAGCCTCCTCCATGGCACGGGCGTACTGCCCCTGAGAGAACAGGCCCATGTTGAAGTTCTGGATGCTTCTGGCCTTCCAGAGACGGAGGCGGGACACGCCCTCGGAGTCGGATCCCGAGATCATCATATCGTAGGGAACGGCCTCCAGCTCCTCGGCATCCTCGTAGATGACCTCCATACGGCCGTCGGGCTTCCACTCCTCGCGGATGCGGCCGCCAAAGCGGACCTTGAAAACTCGGTCGGTACGGGGCACCAGCCAGACGTCACCGCCGGGGAGCCAGACGTCGGGGAGCTCCACCTGAATGCCGTCCACGATCTTCTGCTTGAAAAGACCGTACTCGTAGCAGATGGAGAAGCCGGTGGCGGGGTAGTCCAGGGAGGACAGGGAGTCCATGAAGCAGGCGGCGAGACGGCCCAGGCCGCCGTTACCCAGACCTGCGTCGGGCTCGCACTCGTAGAGGTCGTCCAGGGTATAGCCCATGGCGGACAGGGCCTCGGCGTATTCCTTATCCAGGCCCAGGTTGCAGACGTTGGTCTTGAGGGAACGGCCCAGGAGGAACTCCATACACATATAGTAAACGCGCTTGCCGCCTGCCTGATTGACCTTCTTCTTGAAGGAGCCGCGCTTCTCGGTGAGAATGTCGCGGATGGTCATGGCGGTGGCCTTGTACATTTGTTCCTTGGAGGCCTCGGCAGAGGTACAGCCGAAGAAGCGGGAGAGCTTGATTTCAAGGCTCTCCTTGATCTCGGCCGCGGTAGGTTTGCAGTTGGTCATATGCGTTATCACTTTCTTTGGTTAGTTTCGGGGATTACGGTTAGTATTTGTATGCGGGGGGAATTTTAAACATGAATGGAGGGACTGGGCGAAACGGGATCTGTCGGCCTTTCCGTCAAAACAAGATCTATGGCTTGGGTCAGAGGGCGCACACATAGGTGCGCCCCTACCGTCCTCATACCCCCAAGGGCCACATAACTAATTAGAATATTGGGGGTAGGGGCGCACCTATGTGTGCGCCCGTCCACGGATCGGCCTTGTCAGTCTTTTTTTCACAAGTTGCCAGTTAGACTATCCTCTTACAGCACCTTGGCAAGGAAGGTCTGCAGTCTCTCGCTCTTGGGGTTGTCGAACATCTCGTCGGGAGTCCCCTCCTCGATGATGCGGCCGTCGGCCATGAAGATGACGCGGGATCCCACCTCCCGGGCAAAGCCCATCTCGTGGGTGACCACGATCATGGTCATGCCGTCGTGGGCCAGGGACTTCATGACCTCCAGAACCTCGCCCACCATCTCGGGGTCGAGGGCCGAGGTAGGCTCGTCGAAGAGCATGACGTCGGGCTGCATACACAGGGCGCGGACGATGGCGACTCTCTGCTTCTGACCGCCCGAGAGCTGGCTGGGGTAGGCACCCGCTCTGTCGGCCAGGCCTACCTTCTCCAGAAGCTCCATGGCCAGGGACTCGGCCTCCTCGCGGGACTTCTTCAGAAGCTTCATGGGGGCGATGGTCATGTTGCGGAGGATGGTCATGTGGGGGAAGAGGTTGAAGTGCTGGAAGACCATGCCCATCTTTTGGCGGTGGAGGTCCACGTTGGCACCCTTGGCCAGGATGTTATGGCCGTCCACGTAGATCTCGCCCCCCGTGGGGATCTCCAGGAGGTTCAGGGAGCGGAGGAAGGTGGACTTACCGCTGCCCGAAGGGCCGATGACCACCACCACCTCGCCGTGATTGATGACGGCATCCACGCCGTCCAGGGCCTTGATCTTATCGCCCTTGTAATACTTCTTGAGTCCGCTCACGCGGATGATCTCATTAGCGCTCATTCTTTCGCAGACTCCTTTCCAGAACTCCCACCAGGGCAGTCAGCACCACGACCAACACAAGGTAGATCAGGGCCACCGCGATGAGGGGCATGAAGGCCGAGAAGGTACGGCCGCGGATGAGGTCGCCCGCCTTGGTCAGGTCCATAACGCCCACGTAGCCCGCGATGGAGGTCTCCTTCAGAAGGACGATGAACTCGTTGCACAGGGTGGGGAGCACGCTCTTGAAGACCTGGGGGATGATGATGTAGATCATGGTCTGGATGTAGTTGAAGCCCAGGGAGCGACCCGCCTCAAACTGGCCGTTGTCGATGGACATGATACCGCCGCGCAAAATCTCGGCCACGTAGGCGCCCGAGTTGATACCGAAGGCGATGGTGGCGATGAGGATATCGTTGCGGGAGGAGGCGAAGATGATGAAGTACATGATGAGCAGCTGGACCATGACGGGGGTACCGCGGATGACGGTGAGGTACAGCTTGCAGATGCCGTTGACAAAGGTGAAAACGTAGTAGCCGAAGCCCTTGTGCAGAGCCATGGCCTCGCGGTTCTTGTCGTAGGAGGAGCGGACCGCCGCCACCACGACACCCAGCACCACGCCCAGAAGCAGGGCAAAGAAGGTGATGACCAGGGTATTGCGCAGACCCTGCACCAGCCACTTCCACATGGCACCGTCAATGAAATTCAATCGGAAGTCTGCCGCCAGATCGGCAAACCATGCTTGTATGCTTTCCAAAGCTTGTTCCCCTTTCGTATTTTGGGTGTGCAAGAAAACAGAGGGAGGAGAGGGAGTACGAGACCCCTCTCCTCTCGGTTACGGTTGCAAGCGGTGGCGATTACTGTGCGCCGCCGTCCTTGGGGATGTACTTGTTGATGATACCGTCGATGGTACCGTCAGCCTTCAGCTCGTCCAGAGCCTTGTTGATCTTGTCCAGCAGCTCGGTGTTGCCCTTGTCCACGCAGATGGCGTAGTCCTCAACGGCGTACTCGTTGTCGCCGGCCAGGATGTGGATGCCCTCATTGGCAGCCACAAAGGACTTGGCGGGCTCGTTGTCGATGATGACGCAATCGACCTTACCGCTCTTCAGAGCAGCGACAGCCTCAGCACCGGTCTTGTAGCGGATGACACGGTCGGTCTTGATGGACTCGTCCTCGTTGAGGTCGTTGAAGCCCCAGCCGGAAATGGCGGAGGAGGAGTAGATGTCACCGGTGGTGTCCTGCTGAACACCGATCTTGATGTCGGGGTTCTTCAGGGAAGCGGGGTCACCGTTCTCGTCGAAGTTCCAGAGGTCGTCCAGGGTGGCGATGGGGGAACCGTCGTTGACGATGATGACCTGGATACCGGTGGCGTAGGTGTTGGAGAAGTCCATGGACTCCTTACGCTTGTCGGTGACGGTGATACCGGCCATACCCATGTCGTACTTGCCCTCGGCCACACCGGTCAGGACGGCACCGAAGTCCACGTCCACGATCTCCAGCTTCATACCCAGCTTCTCGGCGATGGCGGCGGCGATCTCGGCGTCGATACCGACGATCTTGTCACCGTCCTTGAACTCGTAGGGAGGGAATGCGGCGTTGGTAGCCATGACCAGGGTGTTCTCGTCCTTCTTGTCGCAGGAAGCGAACAGACAGACGGCGCTCACCAGCATGCAAAGAGCCATAGCAACTGCAATCAGCTTTTTCATGATATTTGTCTCCTTAACAGTGAATATTCTGCATAAAAATGCGTGGTACTATTATAGCACAAACCCTCTTTTTTTGCAATTGTCAATATACACCAAAGGGACGAAAATAAATCCGTCCCTTTTGTGTCATATGTTACAAATATTCAATTATACAACAAGATATGCAGAAATCAGCTTTTTGCGTTGTCCATCAAGGCTTCTTGAAGCAGAGAGGGTTGACCGAGCCGTAGTGGGTGATATGGGTGGCGCAGGTGGCTCCCTCGGAGAAGATCAAGTTGTATTTCGCGTCGGCGTTGACCCGTGTCAGGCGGAGGACCACAGTATTCACGCCCTCACGGATGTGAATATTTTGCACGTGGACGTTCTCGGCGTCCCAGGTGTCGCAGGTGTCCCGCTCGCAGACCAGCTCACCGTTGATATACAGGGCAAAGGGGGACGAGTGACCCATCTGGACACAGACCGTCTCCTCTACGGGGGAGATCAGCTCGCGGACCAAGTAGCAAACCGAGGGGGCGGAGAAGCCGTAGATATCGTCAAGACGGAAGCTGTCCTCACGCAGGGAGAAGAGGGTCTCCTCGTACTTGGTGTCGGCGGCGGGGTCCAGGGGGGCATACAGCTCCTCGGCGGAGAGGTAGGGGGTGGTGGTATCCACCGCCATGTTGAGGTGGAAGCGGCGGACGATATCGGTGGAGTCCCCCTTGTAGCGATAGCCGGGGTTCATGAGGTGCCAGTAGTTGGGGACCTTGACCAGTTTTTCGGTGGTGCAGACGGGGTCGGTGCGCCAGATGGGGCCGACGGCCTTCCAGGGGGTGGCTCCGCAGAGACCGAAGGTGTAGGTGTAGGCTTTCCCGTTCAGGGTATATTCGACGGTATAGAGATTGGTTTCGGGCAGCACCGGCAGATCGGCGGGAAGAGTCACGGTCAGGGAAAGCTCGGCCATCTCGGTTCGATCCAGCGCGGTCTCCCCGCAGACGTCCAGACAGAGACCCTTGACACGGTAGGCGAGGCGGTAGTCCTCGGTCGTGGAATTGCCGAAGCAGAGGGCGAGGGTCTTGGTCTCCCCCAAGGCGATGGAGCAGTCGGGGCGGCCGTCGGAGAAGGCGGGGTACTCCACCCACACCGCCACGGGGTCGGGGGCTTCATAATTGTAGGTCTTGACCTCGCCGCCCTCGATGAGGTCGGGGTTCCAGCTCTTGCCCAGTAGGGCGATATCCTCAGAGAAATCGAAGACGCTGTCACTGCGGCGGTCGGATCTCACTCCCAGCACGAACTTGATATCCCCCCAGCCGTACTCGGCCTCCAGGGACTTGGCCCCGCGGATGATGCCGATGACCGCTCCCGCGGTGGCGCAGGTGCAGTCGGTGTCAAAGCCGCAGTTCAGGGCGTCCATACCCGTCTTGATCTCGTCCAGATTGCCCTTGAGGAGGGCGGCCAGGGTGATGCCGATGTTCTGGAAGAGGTTGGTGCAGTCGGGGTGGCCGTACTTGTGGAGGATCTTACGGAGGATGCGCTTGACGTCGTCGTACTGACGGCACCAGGCCACGGTGTCGGTGACCAGTTGATAAAACTTACTGTCGGGCTTGACCACCGACAGGCCTACGTTGATGAGATCGTAGAGGTCGCAGTTGGTCTCGTCCACGCCAAAAGCGGCGGACTCCAGGGCGGCGAAGAAGCGCTCTCCCTGAACCGAGTCGCCCCAATGGTCCAGCACGCCGTCGCGGGTGGCGAATTCGGCGGCCT
>JAFQOC010000394.1 GCA_017420845.1 Clostridia bacterium | reverse complement strand
TTCATGGCCATGACCGATCAGAGGGCTACCCATGCCCGCGACGGTGAGATCGCCGACGTGGAGTGGGTCCCGTTGGATAACGCCGAGCGTTCTCTGACTCATGAAAACGACAAGATCGTGCTCCGAGCCGCTATGAAGGTACTTAAGGAGACCATGGTCTGAATCTATTTGAAAAACGGTATGCCGCTGTTCTCCCGCAGGAGGGCCGGAGCGGTGTGCCGTTTTGCGCTTTTCTGTGGGGGGAACACCCGCGTGATCCCCTGGAGCCCATCGAAAGGAGGCATTTTCCGTGTCTTTGAAGTCCAACCGTACATATGAGCCTCGTCGCGGCCTTCGGTATACCGCCCGTGTCCTGTCGGGGCTGCTCATTGCCCTCGGAGCGGTCTGCTACGTGCCCATGCGGGACGGTGTGATCCCCGTGAAGGCTCTCTACGCCCTGATCCCCCTGTACCTTTTCTGCAACGCCCTGCCCTACCTGCTCTACCGCCGTATTCCCAAGCCCGACGGAAAGCCCAAGCTCTTATCCCAGGTCCACTCCCGCCATACCCTCCGCTCCTGCGCTCACGGGGTGGAGATGCTCCATGTCTTCCTGCTCTCCATAGGCCTCTCGGTGGTCTATCACCTTATCCGCCTCCCCCTGCTCTGGACGGGCCGCTGGGCGGACTGGCTCATCTCGGCGGCCTTTGCCGTAGGCGTTCTGGCTGTGGTGTTTTGGAACGGTATGCTCTGCCTGTATATCTATTCGGTCCAGCTCGGCATCAAGTGGCGGGTCATCGGTGCTCTGTGCGGTCTGATCCCCGTGGCTCAGCTCATTGTCCTGCGCCGCATCATGCAGGTGGTGGACGCCGAGGTGGAGGAGGAGTGCCGCCAGATCTATCGCAACAATGCCCGCCGTAAGGAGAAGATCTGCAAGACCCGCTACCCCATCCTCATGGTCCACGGAGCCTTTTTTCGGGATATCAAGCACCTGAACTACTGGGGGCGTATCCCTGCCACCCTGGAGACCAACGGTGCCACCGTGTTCTACGGCAATCACCAATCCGCCGATGCCTTTCGGGACAGCGCCGCCGAGCTGGCAAAGCGTATCCGCGAGATCGTGGCCGAGACGGGCTGTGAGAAGGTCAACATCATCGCCCATTCCAAGGGCGGTATGGATATCCGCACCGCTCTGGCCTACGAGGGGATCGCCCCCTTCGTGGCCTCGGTGACCACCGTCAACACCCCCCACAGGGGCTGTGAGTTCGCGGAATTCTTGCTGGACAGGGCCCCGGAATCCCTCCGCGACAAGGTGGCCTTCACCTACAACAAGGCCGCCAGACTGCTGGGAGATCACGAGCCCGACTTCCTGGCCGCCCTCAGCGACTTGACCGCGTCCTCCTGCGCCGCCTTCAACGAGGCCACAGCGGGTGAGGCGGGGCACACCGAGGGCATCCTCTGCCAAAGCATCGGCTCCAAGATGGAGCGGGCCTCCGGCGGTCAGTTCCCCCTGAATTTCTCTTACGTCATTGCTCGCCTCTTTGACGGCCCCAACGACGGCCTGGTCTCCGAGACCTCCGCCGAGTGGGGCGAGTCCTACACCTTCCTCACCACCACGGGCAAGCGTGGCATCTCCCACGGCGACGTCATCGACCTGAACCGAACCAACATCGAGGGCTTTGATGTCCGCGAGTTCTACGTGGAGCTGGTGCATGATCTGAAGCAGAGAGGGCTTTGATGGCGAGGGAAATTGCAGTTTATCGTTCCGATAAACTGCAATAGTGAAATACGCTTCGCGTGTGAAATGCCTTCGGCGTGAAATACGCTTCGCGTGTGAAATCCTCCCTTCGGTCGGGTGTCGGAAGAAACCCTACGGGTTTCAATTTTCATTAAAATGGACAAAACCGAAGGTTTTGCACCT
>JAFQOC010000393.1 GCA_017420845.1 Clostridia bacterium | reverse complement strand
TTCCGTCTACGCATACAGTATATCATGACAGTTAGGGGGAGAGTCAAGGGGTTTTTGAAAATTTCTTTGAAAATTTCAAAATTTCAATTTCAATTGTGCCGAAGAAGCAACAAAAAATCTCCCCAAATCCCTTGCAAAATCCTCCAAAATATGGTATAGTATTCCTGTACGGTGAGGGGACACCCCCGCCAGACAAATCTTCTTGAAACGAGGTATTTACATATGTCCAAGGCCCAATGGATCTGGTACAACGGCGATTTCGAGCTGTACCACAGCATGAAGCTCCACTCCCGCCGCGAGGAGTTCGGGGTGGAATATCCCTGCTTCTGGTCTCTGTCCGCTCCCTATCCGACATGTAGCTTCGCCAAGGCCTACCATGCCGACGAGGAGGACACGGTGCGGGTGGTGACCCGCCACAAGGCCTACGTCACCATTGATAACCGCCGTTTGCCTGTCAATCAGGATCTCACGGTTCCCGCAGGCGATCACGTCATCCGTGCGGTCATTCTGGCTCAGGAGGGATTCCCCTGCCTCTACATCAACTCCAAGTACCTGGTCACCGACGGCACCTGGGTCTGCGACCACCTGGCGGGCGGCCCCGTTCCCGTGGGCACCTGGGACGCCTACACCTCCCCCGACGACGATCCCACGGTCTTCCCCTTTGCCTATGAAACCATCAAGCCCGTCAAGGTAGTGAACACCCCCGAGGGCAAGCTCTACGATTTCGGCCGTGAGACGTTTGGTGTGGTACGCTTTGACGCCGATCCTGCCGCTACCATCCGCGTGGTTTACGGCGAATCCAAGGAGGAGGCCACCGATCCCACCGAGGCCCTCATCCGCGAGACGGTGACGGGCAAGGCTCACTATGACCTGGTTCCCCGCGCCTTCCGCTACGTTTGCGTCAAGTCCGACGGTGCCGAGCCCACGAACGTCATCGCAGACTACGAATACCTGCCTCTCACGGACAGAGCCTCCTTCTTCTGCAACCGCCGTGACGTGAAGAAGATCTGGGATATCTGCGCCTACACCCTCCACCTCAACTCCCGCGAGTTCTTCCTGGACGGCATCAAGCGGGATCGCTGGTGCTGGTCGGGAGACGCCTACCAGTCCTACAAGGCCAACAACTACCTGTTCTTCGACCCCGAGATCACCAAGCGCACCATCGTAGCCCTCCTCGGTAAGCCCCCCTACGAGCAGCACGTAAACACCATCAACGACTACTCCATGTACCTCATCATCGGCGCGTATGAATACTACTACGCCACCGGTGACAAGCAGTTCATCCAGGTCTACTACCCCCGCCTCAAGGCGCTGTACGACTTCATCGAGGGGCGTCTCAACGACCTGGGCTACGTTTGTCACCGTCCCGGCGACTGGATCTTCATCGACTGGTCGGATATGGACAAGGGCGGTCCTCTTTGCGCTGAGCAGATCCTTCTCTGGCAGTGCAGAAAGGCTATGGCTGCTCTCGCTGAGATCTGCGGTCTTGACGGCTCTAAGTACCTCAAGGACGCTGAGGCTCTCAAGAAGAAGATCATGCGCGACTATTGGCGCGAGGACA
>JAFQOC010000392.1 GCA_017420845.1 Clostridia bacterium | reverse complement strand
TTCCGCGCGGAGCCGGTCCTGAAAGCCCACCACGTACAGGGCGGCCAGGGTCTCCAGGGTGCCGTTGCGGAACTCCTGGTCGTCGGTACGCTCGATGAGCGTCAGATAGATCCTTTCGGCCTCCTCCAGCTCCTTTTGGTGGTCGGGAGCCTTCCCGTCCCACATATAGGCGCGGCAGAGGGTATCGGCCAGATGGGCTTGGATCTTTTCGTCCGAGGGGAACTCGGCGGCAAAGCTGCGGGCGGTGCGGATGTCCTCCTCGCCGTCCGCGCCTGTCTCGCAACAGCGGGCGATGGTATCGTAGATCTCGGCGCGGCTCTGCTCCCGCTCGCTCAGCTTCAGCCCCAGCAGCTCATCGGTGCTGACCGAAAAGAATGCGGCGATGGAGGGCAGAAGCTCGATATCGGGGTAGCTGGTCTCGGACTCCCAGCGGGAGATGGCCTGGGGGGTACAGCCCAGGAAGGTGGCGAGCTGATCCTGGGTGACCTTGTGCTTGGCACGGAGGCTTTTGATGGTGGTCCCGATCTTCAGGTTCATATTCATTTCCTTTCCGCCGCCTTGCGGCGGCACAAATTCGGTTTGGAATTCGACTGTGTCGCTGGCGACAAGCATGGACCTCGTCCATGCTTAGGTCGAATTGGGGCGTGAAACAGCAACCGTAGATTTTTCCAATCTATGAACTTTCACGCTATCTCCTTATTCTGTGTTTCGTGTATGGTGGAATGGTGTGTTGTAAGCTTACGCCTTTATCATACCACAGAAATGTGTGGAAATCAATTATCAATCAGTTGTTGCGGGGTTAAGAGTTGGTTAACATGGAGGGTAAGAAAACCGTCCCCACGGGGAGGACGGTCGTTTGCTTATTCAACAGGCGCGGGAGTTGGCTTGCCAGGGGCGTCAACCGGAAGATAAGCCTCGATCAAACGGTTCCAGTCTCCTTCGTCACATCCATAACTATCGGGATAGTTACCTTTGTCATTATGATACGTCTGGCATCTGTGATTCAGGATCTCATACTCTCCGTTTGCGTAGGTAATTTTCACTATGTAACCGATAAAAGAATAATCCGTACTCACAGAGGCCAGCGCAATGACAAGTGTATCCGAAAAGTCAAGCTCCTTTATCTCTTCCGCGAAACCCGAATACTGTTCAGTCTCCAATGTAGCGACGGGAATAAAATTCTGCTCCATCAACTCTTCCAACTGATACACGTCATACGCTCCGTCCCCCAAGTTATATATCTCAATGGCAGTGATCTCGGACACATCGTAGCACAACTCAATCTTTTGGCGTATCGGAATGACCATACACCCCGTCAAGCTGAATATGAGCAGAAAAGCCACGAATAATGCGGTAATTTTTCGGAACATGATGATGCCTCCTTTCAAAATGGGCAGAGAGTCTCCCCTCTACCCATATAGACGCATTTTTTCACCGAATATTACACGTCTTTTGAAAATTGCGAAAAATTATTTCGCCACCACGTTTTCCTTCCCCAAAATCCCCTCCAGTCTCGTCAGCACGAAGGGGGTGGCCTTCATGTGGAGGTTGGACGCATAGTACTTTCCGTCGCTCATGTCGTAGAAGATCACGGCGGTGGTCCCGTCGCAGAAGATCTCGGCGAGGTTGAGGGCTTTGCGGTACAGCTCCCCCTCTCGGTCGGGGACGCGGAGGTAGAGCTTTTGCGGGGGGGCGGCGGGGGTAGGCTTAGGGGTAGGCTTGGGCGCGGGCATAGACTCATAAGGGTTGTACGCGGGCTTGGGAATCTGCGCCGAGGGCATGGATTCGTAAGGATTATACGCGGGCTTGGGAGCCTGCGCCGAGGGCATAGACTCGTAGGGATTGTATGCGGGCTTGGGAGCCTGTGCCGAGGGCATGGACTCATAAGGGTTATACGCGGGCTTACTCTCGGCGGCGGGCTTGGGCGTAGGGGTAGCTTGTTGGGGCTTGACCGCGGGCGCGGGAGTCGGCTTGGGCGCGGGCTTCTCGGTAGACTTGGGAGAACCGTTAAAGTGATCGTTGTCCACCAGAAGTCCCATCACAGAAACCAGGATCTTGGGAGACTCCTCCTCGCGGACGGACAGATTCCCTTCCACGAACACGGCGTTGTCGGCCTTGATGATCTCGGCGTACTGGGTAAAGGTCTTGGGGAAAGCCAAACACTCGATGACGCCCCCCGAGTCCTCCACCGTGAAGAAGGCCATGCGCTCCTCCTTTTTGGTGGTCTTGACCGTCACCCCTGTGATGATACCCCCGATCATGACGCGGGCTCGATCGGGCAGAGGGGCATGGGCGTCGCTGTCCTCCCCCTCGTCGGCGGGAGTTATTTCAGAAATCTGCATGGGCTGCAGTGCCTCCACGCACTTGGAAAAATCGTCCAGCAGCTGGCCCGAGAAAAACATACCCGAGGCCTCCTTCTCCAGCATAAGCATTTCCCGAAGGGTATAGGGGCGGATATCGGGATAGACGAAGGTCGGCGCAGGGGCGGCTGTGTCATCCAGCATGGAGAACATATCCATCTGTCCGGCCAGATTGGAGCGGTTCTTGGCAGAGAGGGTGTCGATCATGGTCTCGTAGACCGTGAGCAGCTGGGCACGGTGATTGGGCAGGCTGTCAAAGGCCCCCGCTTTAATGAGAGCCTCCACCTGCCGCTTGTTGAGATCGTGACCCGACAGACGCTCCAAAAAGTCCTCAAAGGAGGAAAAGGGCTTGCGCCGTCTCTCGTTCAGGATGGCACGGAGGAAGGCCTCGCCCACGTTCTTCAGAGCAAGCAGGCCGTAGCGAATGTGACCGCCTCTGCCCGCCCGTGACGCGTGGAAGTTCATCTGGCTTTCGTTGATGTCGGGGGGCAGGACCTTGATGCCGAACTTGCCGCACTCGGCGGTGTACTCTGCCATCTTGGGCTGATTGCCCAGCACCGAGGTCAGGAGCGCGGCAAAATACGCCCCGGGGTGGTGGGCTTTCAGGTAGGCGGTGCGGTAGGAAATGAGGGCGTAAGCGGCGGCGTGGGACTTATTGAAGGCGTAGTTGGCAAAGCTCCCCATATCATCGAAGAGCTTGTCGGCCTCGGCGTGGGTCATGCCGTTCTTCTCCGCCCCCGCCACGAAATCCGCCCGCTCGGCCTCCAGAACAGAGGCCTTCTTCTTGGACATGGCGCGGCGGACAAGGTCCGCGTGACCGTAGGTGTACCCCGCCATGACGCGGAAAATGCTCATGACCTGCTCCTGGTACACCGTCACGCCGTAGGTGGAGGACAGGACGGGCTCCAGAAGGGGGGAGGGGTACTTCACAAGAGAAGGATCCTCGCGGTTGGCGATGTAGCGGGGGATGGCCTCCATAGGGCCGGGACGGTAGAGGGCGATGGCGGCCTCGATGTCGCCAATGGCACGGGGCTTCAGCCCCGTCAGCATCTGGCGCATGCCTCCCGATTCCAGCTGAAACACGCCCAGGGTCTGCCCACGGCTGATGAGCTCGTAGGTCTCGGCATCGTCCAGGGGCACGCGGTCAAGGGAAAAGTCAGGGTCGGACTCCTTCACCTGATCCTCGGCGTCGTGCATGATGGTGAGGTAACGCAGGCCCAAGAAGTCGAATTTCAAGACACCCAGCTTGGCCACGGTGTCCATATCGTACTGGGTGACGGTGGTGCCGTTGTTGACGGCGAGAGGAACGAAATCACACACGGGGCGGTCGGTGATGACGATGCCCGCGGCGTGGACCGAGGCGTTGCGGGGCATACCCTCCAGGGACATGGCGGTATCCACCAGCTTTTTGACCTCCTCCGAACCCTCGTAGAGAGCCTTCAGGTCGGGCAGGCGCAGAGCCTCCCTTATGGTGATGCCCAGCTCCTGAGGAACAGCGCGGGCCACCACGTCCACATCGGCGTAGCTCATGCCCATGGCGCGGCCCGAATCCCGAATGGCGGCGCGGGCGGCCAGGGTACCGAAGGTGATGATCTGGGAGACGTGATCTCGGCCATACTTGTCGGCCACGTAGGCAATGACCTCATCGCGGCGGTTGTAGCAGAAGTCCACGTCGATATCGGGCATGGACACACGCTCGGGGTTGAGGAATCGCTCAAAGAGCAGGTCAAAGGCGATGGAATCCACCTCGGTAATGCCGATGCAGTAGGCCACCAGGGAGCCCGCCCCCGAGCCTCGTCCGGGGCCTACGGGAATATCTCTGGATTTTGCGAAGTTGACGTAGTCCTGCACGATGAGAAAATAGTCATCGTAGCCCATACTGCCGATGACTGAAAGCTCGTAGGCGATACGGTCACGGTAGACCGCCTCGGAGTGCTTGCCGCCGTCATAGACGATCTGCCCCAGCTTCACACGGCGGGCAAGACCCTCCTCGGTGAGGCGGGCCAGGTACTCCCCCGCGGTCAGCCCGTCGGGGCAGGGGAACTTGGGCAGGTAGGTCTTGGTGAAATCAAACTCCAGATCACACCGCTCGGCGATGCGGACGGTGTTCTCGATGGCCCCGGGGTAGCGGGAGAAGAGCATCTCCATCTCCCCCGTGTCCTTGTAGTAGAACTCGTCGGTGGCAAAGCCCACCTTACCGTCCTCGCCCACGGTGCGCCCCGTCTGAATGCAGGTCAGCACCTCCTGCATATAGGCGTCCTCACGGCGGAGGTAGTGGCAGTCGTTGGTAGCCACCAGAGGAAGACCGCACTCCTTGGCCAACCGCATGAGGGAGGGAATAATCTGCCGCTCCTCGGGCAGGCTGTGGTTCTGGATCTCGATGTAGTAGTTCCCTGCCCCGAAAATCTCGGACATGGTCAGAGCGGCGGTCTTTGCTCCCTCGAAATCCCCGGCCAGAAGCCGCTTGGGAATGTCGCCCGACAGGCAGGCCGACAGGGCGATCAGGCCCTTGTGGTGGCGGCGGAGCAGCTCCATATCCACTCGGGGACGGCCGTAAAAGCCCTCGGTAAAGCCCGCCGAGACCAAAGTCATGAGGTTTCGATAGCCCTCCATGCTCTCGCAGAGGAGGACCAGGTGGTTGTACGCCCCCTCGCGCCCCTGCATCCCCGTCTTGTCAAAGCGGGAATTGGGAGCTACGTAGACCTCACAGCCAATGATGGGCTTGATTCCCGCCAATTAGCAGGCCTCGTAAAAGGAGACCGCGCCGTAGAGCACGCCGTGAACCGTAATGGCCACGGCAACGTGAC
>JAFQOC010000391.1 GCA_017420845.1 Clostridia bacterium | reverse complement strand
TTGCCCTCGCAGGCCTCGCAGCGGCCGCCCTTGACGTTGAAGGAGAAGCGGCCGGGGCCGAAGCCCTTGGCCTTGGCATCCTGGGTCTGGGCGAAGAGGTCGCGGATGTCGTTGAACAGGGAGGTATAGGTGGCGGGATTGGAACGGGGGGTGCGTCCGATGGGGGACTGGTCGATGGCGATGACCTTGTCCAGATGCTCGATGCCCTCGATGGAATCGTACTCACCGGGGTAGGTCACGGCGCGGTTGAGTTCGTGAGCCAGAATGGGGTAGAGGATCCCGTTGACCAGGGAGGACTTGCCCGATCCCGACACCCCCGTCACGCAGACGAACTTGCCCAGAGGGATATCCACGTCGATGTGCTTCAGGTTGTGCTCCGCCGCGCCTCGGACGGTGAGGAGGCAGCCGTTGCCGGGTCTGCGCGCCGAGGGAACCTCAATCTTCTTGCGCCCCGACAGGTAGGCGCCCGTGATGGAGCTTTCGTCCGCCGCCACCTCCGCGGGGGTACCCGCTGAGACGATCTGACCGCCGTGGATGCCCGCCCCGGGGCCGATGTCCACGATGTAGTCGGACTCCTCCATGGTCTCCTCGTCGTGCTCCACCACGATGACGGTGTTGCCGATGTCGCGGAGCTTCTTCAGGGTGGCGATGAGCTTGGTGTTGTCTCTCTGGTGCAGACCGATGGAGGGCTCGTCCAGAATATACAGCACACCCACCAAAGCCGAGCCGATCTGGGTGGCCAGACGGATGCGCTGGGCCTCGCCGCCCGAGAGGGTCCCCGCCTTGCGGGAGAGGGTCAGGTAGTCCAGACCCACGCTGACCAAAAAGCCCAGCCGCGCCTTGATCTCCTTGACGATCTCCTTGGCAATTACGGCCTCGGAGCCTTCAAGATGCAAATTCGTGATGAAATCCAAGGCCTCCTTCACCGACATGGCGCAGAAGTCGTCGATGTTCAGCCCGCCGACGGTCACCGCCAGCACCATGGGATTCAGCCGCTTGCCGTGGCACTCGGGACAGGGGGCGTCCTCCACGAACTCCTCGTAGCTGTCGGTGCCCCAGCCCCCCTGGCGGATGCGGGACTCCATAATGCCCACCACACCCTCGAACTTCACGGTCTGGTGGGTGGCGCGGTCACCAAAATGGCGGGTGATGGTGTAGGTATCGTCTCCCGAGCCGTAGTACAGGATATCCAACGCCTCTTTGGTGAAGGTGTTGATGGGCTGATCCATGCGGAAGCCATGCTTTTTGCCCACTGCCTCAAAGAGGGGGCCGTTCCAGCTCATGGGGTCCAGGGTCTTGAAGCCGTTGACCTGGATGGCGCCCTCCCACAGGGTCATTTCGGGGTGGGGGATCAGCTTCTTGACCGCGATCCTCTGCATATCGCCGATGCCCGCGCAATGGGGGCAGGCGCCCACGGGGTTATTGAAGGAGAACATCCGGGGCTCCAGCTCCCCGAAGGAGATGCCGTGCTCCTCGCAGGCGTAGTGCTGGGAGAAGATCATCTCCTGCTCCTCCTCCCCGTCGCGGGGGACGGTCAGCACCATGAGGTAGCCGTCAGCGGCGGCCAGGGCGTTCTCCACCGAGTCGGACAGGCGTGCGCGGATGCCCTCCCGCATAACCAGACGGTCCACCACGATCTCGACGGTGTGCTTCTTGTTCTTGTCCAGCTTGATCTCCTCGGAAAGATCGTAGATGCTGCCGTCCACGCGGACACGGACGTAGCCCTTTTTCTTGGCGTCGGCCAGCACCTTTTCGTGCATACCCTTCTGACGGCGCACCACAGGGGAGAGCACCATGAAGCGGGTGCCCTCGGGGAGGGTCTGGATCTTGTCGATGATCTGATCCACGGTCTGCTGCTTGATCTCCTTACCGCACACGGGGCAGTGAGGGGTGCCCACGCGAGCGTAGAGCAGACGGAGGTAATCGTAGATCTCGGTGACGGTACCCACCGTGGAGCGGGGGTTCTTGGAGGTGGTCTTCTGGTCGATGGAGATGGCGGGGGACAACCCTTCTATGAGGTCCACGTCGGGCTTGTCCATCTGCCCCAGAAACATACGGGCGTAGGAGGACAGGGACTCCACGAAACGGCGGTGTCCCTCGGCGTAGACGGTATCGAAGGCCAGAGAGGACTTACCCGAGCCCGACAGGCCCGTCATGACCACCAGCTTGTCGCGGGGGATCTCTACGTCGATATTCTTTAGGTTGTGGACGCGGGCGCCCTTGATGATGATGGATTTTTGCATATATGGGTTCCTTTTTTCGGTAATGTTCAAAGTAAGGCTTTCAGGAAATCC
>JAFQOC010000390.1 GCA_017420845.1 Clostridia bacterium | reverse complement strand
GGGCTTCGCCCCTGCACCCCGTTGCGTCGTCGCAACCCAACGCACCGATAAACTGCAATTTGAAATCAAACCAAAGTGAAAAGGAGAGGGAAAGCAGTCCTTCCCTCTCCCCAATGTCTTTTTACAGAGTACCGAAAATGCGGTCGCCCGCGTCACCCAGACCGGGAACGATGTAGGCGTGATCGTTAAGCTTCTCATCCAACGCGGCGGTGTAGATGTCCACGTCGGGATGGGCGTCCTGCACAGCCTTAACACCCTCGGGGGCGGCCACCAGGCACATGAAGCGGATGTTGGTGCAGCCGTGCTCCTTCAGCTTGGTCAGAGCGTCCACAGCCGAGCCGCCGGTGGCCAGCATGGGATCCACCAGAATGACCAGACGCTCCTGGACGTCGGTGGGTAGCTTGCAGTAGTACTCCACGGGCTTGTGGGTGACAGGATCACGGTACAGACCAATGTGTCCTACCTTGGCCACGGGAACCAGACGGCGGAGGCCGTCCACCATGCCCAGACCGGCGCGGAGAATGGGAACAATGGCCAGCTTACGGCCGGCAACCATCTTGGCCTTCATCTTGCACAGGGGTGTCTCAATATTGACCTCCTCCAGGGGCAGGTCACGGGTCAGCTCATAGCCCATCAGCATGGCGATCTCGTCCAGAAGCTCACGGAAATCCTTGGAGCCGGTCTTCTTGTTGCGCATAATGGACAGCTTATGGGTTACCAGGGGATGATCGACGATATGCAGGGTACTCACGGTCATGTTCTCCTTTTCATTTCAAAGTCCGGGGAAATGTTTCTTCCCCTTTATTATACTCCCTTTTTACGGATAATGCAAGAGCTACGGACAAATTATTTGGAAAAAAACAAAAGTTTTACACTTTTTATATTTACATTTCTCCCTCTTCGTGGTACAATTAAAGTGAAGAATTATATCCAAGGAGGCGTTATGTCCTCAACCGAGAAGATATTCACCTTCGCCGCCCTGACTTTGGGCTGCAAGGTCAACCAATATGAAACCGAGGCCATCTGCGAGGCTCTGGAGGCAATGGGCTTTACCCAACTCCCCTCCCACAAGCCCTGCGACCTCTATATCCTCAATACCTGCACCGTCACCGCTGAATCTGACCGCAAGTCCCGCCAGATGACTCGCAGGCTCATCCAGAAAAATCCCAAGGCCATTGTGATCGTCACGGGGTGCTCCACCCAGGCCCATGCCGAGGACTTTGCCCGTATTGATGGCGTGAGTGCCGTGGTGGGCAACCGCCAAAAGCTCCGGGTGGTTGAAATCGCCTGCGAGCTGATGAAAAATGGCAAGCCAGCATCCCCCATTGTTGAGGTGCCCGACCTCTCGGATGCCGACTTTGAGCCCATGGCCATCACCCGCTTTGCCCGTACCCGCGCTTACGTCAAGATTCAAGACGGCTGTGAATCCCGTTGCGCCTACTGCGCCATCCCCGCCGCCCGCGGTCCCGTCCGCTCCAAGCCTATGGACGAAGTTCTTGCCGAGGTCAAAGCTCTGACTGATGGGGGATGCCGTGAGATCGTGTTGACGGGCATTGAGACGGGAGCGTGGGGAAGAGATCTGGGCAGTCTCCGCCTGCAGGATCTGCTGGTGGAGATTAACAGGATCCCGAATATCGGCCGCATCCGCCTGGGGTCGTTGGATCCCACGGTCATGACCCAAGATTTCGTAGACAAGATCAAGGATCTTCGATCCCTCGCACCCCATTTTCACCTCTCCATGCAGAGCGGATGCAGTGCCACCCTGGCCCGCATGAGGCGCAAGTATAACGCCCGCCAGGCCGAGGCCGCCATGGCGCGGGTACGGGCCGCCATCCCGCAGGTTCAGTTCACCACCGACATGATCGTGGGCTTCCCCGGGGAAACCGAGGAGGAGTTCGCCGAGAGCGCCGATTTCGCCCGCCGTGCCGAGTTTCTCCACATCCACGTCTTCCCCTACTCCAAAAGAGAGGGTACCCCCGCCGCCGCCATGAAGGAGCAGATCCCCGAGGCAGTCAAGCATGAGCGGGTGGCTGTTCTCTCCCGTATCAGCGAGGAATCCTGCGGCTCCATTCTGGATCGGGTGTTGACTACCCCCGAAATCCCCCTGTCGGTTCTCCCCGAGACCTACGGTGAGGGCTTTATTATGGCCCATACCCCCGACTTTTTGGAGATAAAAATCCTGACCGACTGTCCCCTGCCCCGCAGAGATCTAACCGTGCGACCCATTTCCCGTGAGGGAGAGATGCTGGTCTGTGTCCCTGTAGATTCTTAACCCACTCCATACGTCAATCAAGGAGTCCCTATGCCTACTTTTTCCAATACCCCCATCCCCCCCACCGAGCCTGTCACCGCCAAAGCCGCCTCGGAGACCGTCAAGGCCCGCGAGGACACCGGGGAAACCGCCTCCAAAGCCGCCTTTCGGGTTCCCCCGTCCGACAGCGTCACGGTCCGGCATTTTCGTGAGGCCCCCGACGCTACGATCACCAAGCTGAACGCCGATCTGGGACTGTCGCTGGACGCTATGCGCTTTGCCCGATTGAAAAGCTTTTTCACCCATTCCGTCAGGCGTGACCCCACCGTAGGTGAGTTGCGCCTGCTGGACGCTCTGGATCGAGGTCATAAGGAAGCCCCCGAGCGCCTGGCGGTTGGCGAGCTCATCACCGAAAGCGAGACTCTGGCCGCCACTTGGGCAGACATGATGGATCGCCACGGCGTTCTCCACGGTGCGGGTAATGCCTTCCGAGGCGCCACTCCCGTGGCCGCCCCTCCTTGTTCTCTTACCGAGGCCTTATCCCTGGAGGGGCTCTACCTCTACCACACGGGTCTGCGCCTCCCCCCCGACGACGGACGGGGCTCTCCGGACAGCCGCACCGTCCTTTTGTCCCGCCCCGAGGATGAGGCCGTAGCCGCCGCCGAGGGCTATACTCCCGTGGCACGGATATCCTTCGGAAAGGATACCCGCTCTCTGTGGGTCCGCTCGCGTCCTTCGTCTGAGATCCCTTCCCTGCACCCCGGGGACTTTCTGCTATACTTACCCGGGCTGACCTTCAGCCAAGTGCAGGATCTGAGAAGCCGTCTGGATGCTCTCCCCATCCCCTCCGCCGTCCTGGCCCCCGTGGCAGCCTCCTCCCTGTTACTGACGGCGCTGGAGATCTGTCCCTCCCTGGACCTGTACGCCGACCGCCTCACCGAGCCTCATACCTCCCTCCGCGGCAGCCGTCTGCCCGTAGAGCTTCTCTGCGCGCCGCCTACCCGGAAGCCGGACCGTGTGGACCACCTGCTCCGCGTGTCTCTCAAGCAGATCAAGCCCGTCACCGAGCTCGTAAGGGAGCTGGGGCTCTCCGCCACGGTCTGCGGTCAGGCACGGACAGGCGAGCAGACCGTGATCCGCGTCCGTAACCCCGGCGGCAAGGAGGACATTCCCGTAGTCCGACTTCCCACCGAATTTTTAAAGGCAACCGCCGCCGTCTACCTTCGCCCCTTTGAGGTGCCCCGACAGACCGTGAATCCCCCTGCCC
>JAFQOC010000389.1 GCA_017420845.1 Clostridia bacterium | reverse complement strand
CGCGCACTCCCGAAGCTTCTCGGTCTTGGCGGTGTAGTAGCGGAGGAGGGGTGGGATGGCGTAGGAGAGACCTCCCACCAGGGTGTGCCAGTAGGTGATCTCCACGTTCTCGTTGGCCACGTACTGGCTCCAGGCCAGGTGATGGTCGCCGTGCCACAGACCGTACAAGGGGACGGGATAGCCCTTCTCTGAGGCCGCCGAGATGAACAGGTAGCGCCCGAAGCGCCACAACCGCTCCAGAAGGGCGGGGGATGCTTCCCCGTCATAGGCATCATCCAACATCTCTTCGTTGGTGGCGTCAAAGTCCTCCTCGGGGGCCAGCTCCAGAGTCACGCTATCATACAGGGGCTGATGGAGGGCAATATGTTCCCGCAGAAGCTCGTCGTAGGACTTACCCATAACAGCATCCGGAGCGCAGTCCGAGCCGTGGGAGCCGCAACGGATCAGGATCACGTAGTCCGCGCCTGTGACCGTAAGGGCCGAGCCGTCAACGGTAGCGGTGTAATCGCCTACGAACTCCACGCGGGCAGAGGTGTAGCCCTCGGCGGAGGCGCGGTACAGGCCGCTTTCGGTAGTCTCGGACTCTACCGTCTCGTTGTAAAGGTGAAAGTCATAGGTAGCTGTAAAGGGCGCGTCAGCGGTCATGCGCATCACCGTCACGTCGGCGGAGCGGGACACGAAGGCCGTGCGGCGGTAGTGACAGCCGTCCACGGTGAAGTCAACGAAGGCCTCCCCCGTCTGCATATCCACCCCACGGCGGTACTTTTTGAAGACCGCAGATGGTGAAAAGGAGATCTCCAGCCGGCCGACGGGATGGGGGCAATCCACGGGGGTGGTCGCTCCCTTCTCCACAAGGGCATGGGCCAGATTCTCCCTGTTGGCGGCGGCGTAGTCACCCCGATCCAAAGCCTCCCGCATCTCACGGATGGCGTGGGTCACGTCGGGGATCTCACGGTCGCAGCCGCCTTCCCACAGGTCGAAGCGGTTGAAGGTGATTACTTCCCTCCCCACAGAGCCGGGGATGAGGATGCCCGTCAGCCCGTTGCCCAGGGGGAGTGCCTCCCGCCACAACTCCTTTGCCCAGGAGGCGGGCTTTTTCAGGGTGTAGATATGTCTGCTCATATGTGTACCTCTGGTGACATTTTGTTTTATCGGACAAAAACATTTACCGTCTAATTATACAGTATTCCTTATGGTTTGTCAATCGCCAAAGTTTTTCATATCATGACATTATTTAGACTTTTTCTTACCCATTTTCAATTTGGCATTGAAAAAAAGCGTTGTCATGCTACAATATCATATACAGAAATAGAAAACAATCTGTGAGGAACCGTATGCAGCCTATTGAAATCGTTGGACAGATCATCAGCATTATCGCTGTCATCATAACCTTCCTGACCTATCAAATGCGCTCCTCTCGCGCCATTATGGCCACGCTCTCGGCCGCTACCCTCGTCTCCTGCGTGGCCTATGCCATGCTGGGCGGGACCACGGCTCTGTGGCTCAATCTGGTGGGCATCATCCGGAATATCCTGTACTGCTTCCACCGGAAGAACAAGATCCTCTATACTTCCCTTCCCATCCTCCTGGCGCTGATCATGACGGTTATGAGCGTGTTCCTTTGGGAGGGCTATCACAGCCTCTTCTTTGTGGTGGGTCTTGCCCTCAACACGCTGGCTATGGGCTATTTCAATCCTCAGAACCTACGAAAGAGTCTTCTGCTGACATCCTCCCTCATTCTGATCTATAATCTGTTCATTCCCTCCATCGGCGGTACCATCAACGAGATCGTGGCCATCTCCTCGGCCGTCATCGGTCTGATCCGCTACCGTAAGCAGAAGGATATCGCCGCGAGCGAATCCTGAACCGATCCATACATACAAAAACGGATACTCTGCCCAAATGGCGAGGTATCCGTTTTATTATGTTCTCCAGAATTGATGGGATGTTTTTTCTTGCGCGATATTGTCCGAGGGGCTTCCCGCAGTCAAATCCCTTGAAAACACACCAAGAAGACAGGCGCTCTTTCGAGGGCGGTCTCATAGGATAATGCTCACTCGCTCAGTAACGCTAAGCCGACAAAGCAAACGGTGGTACTGCATAACCATTATCCGATAGATACCGTGAGGGTTGCAGACTGCTATATCAAGGTGGCTGACGAATGCCGAGATGCATTCAGAGACCACGTTGAGAAACGACTGAAGTACTTTCCCGACTCGTTTACAGCAGACAAGGCGGCTGACATTATGGGGTACGCCCAAAGCACGGTACTCGCATATATTCAACAGAAGCGGATATTCGCCGTCCGGATAAATGGAAAGTACATCGTGCCAAAGAGCGCTCTTGTGAACTTCCTCGTCGATGACTTCGCCTTTGAGATCGTCCATAAGTCGACGTGGCATATGAATACCATCCTGCTCTTTACGGAAAAGGAGTAAAGCAAAACACAGCCTCACCATCGCGGTGGGGCTGTGTTTTACTTTAGGAAATCCCTATGATTTATTTTTTACTCGCAAAAATAAATCATCAATCAATCTTGGCGTCACCGTAAGACTGCTTTGATCTTTGGCATCATTTAGGTACTTTGCTACACAGTATGCACGAGTGCAATGCTCAATATAGGACTTGATTTTTTCCGCTTTATCCGATATTGTGTCATTTTCAAACAGATTAGCATCGACTTCTTTTAATCGGGCAGTAACCTTATCCAACACATCGTCATAAACCTCCTTAAGATTTACAGGATCAAGATGGAGAAGCTCTTTTGAAGCAGTTTCAAATTTTGGATCATAGGAAAGCCTTCCGAGCGGAATCACTCTTTTTCCGCCCTCAAGGGAATACTGATCAATGATGAATACAATACCGGGACAGTGAAAGTGGAGAAATTTGCTGCAAAAAGAAATTTGATTTTTACAACGCGCCCCTGCCTTCTTTGCGGTAATAGCTTTGGGATTGTTAGAGGTGTTTAGACCATCAAATTCCTCTGAAGCATCGCGAATAAGATTGTTATACAGATATACGGCATAGATTCCTTTTGATAGCGCGTCTATGTCTTCATCAACGTTATTGTATTTATATGTTAACCCTTTGAGTTCATTCACGGTTTCAAAGAGATGTTTAAAGCTGGGGGACTTCTCAACGTCTGTCATGTGGTTCGCAATTGATATAAAATATCCTCCCTTGCCATCGTTCGCATTTATTGCCTTCCAAAGAGGAATCCATTTGTTATCACCGTTCTTTTTCAGCTTACCATCCTCGCCGCGTACATACCCGTAAGTTCTTCTCTCGGGGGAAGCGGCATATGCGCGCCCAATGAGCCAAATCATATCTGCCAGATGCTCGGGATTGCTCAAATCGGTGGAGGGACTGGAACACATATCATAAAGTATCCTGTTTCCAAAGCTAAAACTCCCGTTCAATGTTTCGGCTGCTGTTTTTAAATCCATTTTGATCCTCCTTTTGTCGAAAAAAGCCCCGAAAAATCGGGGCTTT
>JAFQOC010000388.1 GCA_017420845.1 Clostridia bacterium | reverse complement strand
CCCCTACCCCCGTGTTTTCGTTCGTTGCGTCCCCTGTCTTTGTTCATGCGGTAGGGGCGCACCTGTGTGTGCGCCCGCTACTGATAAATAGGAAAATCTCTTCGTTACTTAACCACGAAAGGACAACACCACCATGAAAATCTCCGTCAGCTCCTACTCCTTCCAGCAGTACATCAATGCGGGCAAGCTCGCCCACTTTGACGTCATCCAAAAGGCCCACGATATGGGATTCGAGGCCATTGAGTTCATCGACCTCCCCGCGCCCTCCTACGAGGAGCAGGTGGCCTACGCCCATAAGCTCCGCGCCGAGGCCGACCGACTGGGCATGACCATCAACGCCTACACCATCGGCGGAAACCTCTACCAGCCCACCCCCGAAGCCTCCGCCGCCGAGGTGGAGAGACTGAAGAAGCAGGTGGATATCGCCGCCATCCTGGGCTGCTCGGTCATGCGCCACGACGTCTGCTACAGCGTGGGCAAGACAGGCACCTCCCGCTCCTTCGGCCTCATGCTCCCCACCATCGCCGAGAATACCCGCGCCGTTACCGAGTACGCCGCTACCAAGGGCATCAAGACCTGCACCGAGAACCACGGCTACATCGCCCAGGACTCCTACCGCGTGGAGCAGCTCTTCAACGCCGTGGCCCACGATAACTACGGCCTTCTGGTGGACGTGGGCAACTTCGTCTGCGCCGACGAGGATAACTGCGCCGCCGTCTCTCGCGTGGCCCCCTACGCCGTCCACGTCCACGCCAAGGATATGTACAAGTCCACCACCCCCGCCCCCGGCTTCGGGCAGACCCGCGGCTGTAACTACTTCAAGGGCGCCATCGTGGGTGAGGGCGACGTCAACGTAGAGAAGTGCCTCCAAATTCTCAAGCGCGCAGGCTACGACGGCTACTGCTCCATCGAGTTCGAGGGAAGCGAGGACTGCATCGAGGGCATCGCCAAGGGATTTGAGAACCTGAAGGGGATGCTGGAGCGCATCTGAATTTGAACCTAAGGCCGCGCGCGGACATGCGCGTGGCCTCTTTTGAAAGATGAAATCAGTGAATCAAACCGAGCTTTATGCTCTCTACAAAGACACCCTTTCCCATGTGGGCACTTTTCTGCTCACCTGTGAACGTGAGGAGATCGAATACCACCTCTTCGAGGAATTCGACACCGACTGCACCTCTTTTCTCCATGAAACAAATCTCCGCACGTTGCTGGACGGCGGTCTGATCTCGCCCGAGATCTACGAGGCCTCCCTGCGTTTGGCAGTGGATTTTCGAGCATTGGAGGGAACGGAATGGTGGAATCCCGAGGCCGTCACCACTGCCGAAGCATGGCGGGAGGTGATGGAGTTGGGTGATATGTTGCGGGACATTGTGGGGATTTTTGAATGTTCATAACCTTCTCAACTCTCAGCAGTGCGAAGCTAAGGAGTGTGGGGGATGGAGCAACAGATTTCATGAGGTTTATGCCCACCGTCCCCGGGGAAGGGGGCGAGAAACTTCGGCGTATAAGTTTTTGCCCAACCATTCTAAAATGCTTGGTTATTTACGGGAATAACTGGCTGGTTTTGTTGCCACTATTTTGGGACGGATGTTACCTCATAGAAAGTGGGGGAGCACTGGATTTGTTAGTGAATAGTTGCGAGAGAATGCCAGGAAAATGGTTTATCAATAGGAGAATCTTATGAAAACAAAAATAAAAAATTCAATTTCCACTATGTTCTTAATAATCCTATTCAATTTGGTTCTCACCACGGTATTCTTCTTCTTGCTGTGGTACTGGGTCACGCCTAAATTGTATCCTTTGATTCCCGGTTTATCCACATATCTCCAGGAATTGGACGATGAAAATTTGCTGATTGCTTATGAAATTTATTATACCATTGGTTCGGCATTGGCCATTTTCCCGAGTACGGTGCTGGCTTACCGAATGTCTAAAAAACGCAGAAAGGAGTTTATAAAATATTCGGGTGGCCTCATTTCCTATGGTGACGGAATCCGTTACCATCTGACTGAATATGGCATTCAAGACGGAATCGTACTTGTAGTTACTGTTTTGTTGTTCTCGGTGTTGACCGTTTCATTGGGGGATGTACTGATTAGCAAGTTATTCCCGTTACCTTTTCATATGTGCCGTGCGTTCGGCTTGGTGTTAGGATTACTTATCTCCACTGTTTTAACAATAAGTTCCGCTTTTTTGGGCGTTTTTGTCGCGCAAAAGAAATGGCGGGCTAAACACTTTATCGGTGAGTAAGGAGATTTTATATGTTCACTTTTTTGGTTATGCTTTTGGATGTATCTGCGCTCTTGATTTTGGCAGTATTTCTTGTGCAATGTATACGTGCAGTCATTATGAGAGCTTTGCTTGTGCATAAGTTGAAAAAAATATGTGGAAGCCAGAATTATCAAATCCAAAAGCATCGATGGTTGTTTTTGTCCATACTTTTTAAGTCCTCCAAGGTAGATCTATCCATTCATACCGGTGATCAAGTTTACCATGTGAGATTTCTTGCATCTCTTTCATCAAAGAAGGTGTTTCATTTTGTTGATGAGTATAATTACATCAGTTATTTAAAGACTTTTACGGCGTTACCGATGGCAACCAAAGTTTCCGAACAGATCAATTTTGCTACGTTCCATCGTCTCCCGGTAGGGGAGAGAAAACTTCCGATAAGCTCTAATGACACCTATGTGCTTTTGTTCAATCCCACTCCGAATAATATCACCAGTGTGGTTGATGGAACTACAACCGAAATTGGCAATGGGACAAAAATTGGTACGCTTGTCGCCTATAATGGAAAAGGCTTTTGCGCTATGCTCAAAAACAATAATGGATGTTAAAAGGAATATGAGAGATGGTTCTTGCCCCCTTCCCCAAGTTCACCGTGGGTCTCATCCTTCCAATTCCCCCCAAATGTGAAATTTCCTTGAATCTTTCAAAACCCCCTTGCAAAATTCCCGAAAGTGTGGTATACTATTCGAGTCGGCAAGCCTGTGCCGACTCTGTCAGCAGTGCTTCTGCTGTGAAAGTAGGCCATACCAGCCGGGGAGATAGCGGAGCCCTGTACCTGCAACCCGCTACAGCAGGGGTGGATTCCCCTCCTGAGAGCCGATCTTCTCCGAATTGAGTTCTTTTTCTTGTGTTGACGAACGGGTCTCGCGCAATGCGGAGCCGTGAACCATGTCAGGTGAGGGATCAAGCAGCATTAAGCGGTAAACCGTATGTGCCGCGAGGTTGCCTGTTCTGAGCAAGGAACTGAAAGATCGCGGGGGCGTGAAGCCCGAAGTTGGGGTGTATGGTCTTCTTTCACAGCAGAGGGCTGCTTTTTTCGTACATAACGGGAAACCGTAGGACTTGAGATACAGAGATACGGGATACAAGATACAAGATACGATCGTAAAAGCGGTATCTTGTATCTCGTATCTTGTAACTTGTATCTTCCTTCGTCCCCAATCATTATCCGACAAAGGAGGAACCACCGTGCATCAAGCCCTATACCGAAAGTGGCGGCCGCCTCACTTCGACGAGGTCTACGGCCAGGACCACATTACGTCCATACTGAAATACCAATGCGCCACGGGGAAGTTCTCCCACGCCTACCTGTTCTGCGGCTCCCGCGGTACGGGTAAGACCACCTGCGCCAAGATCCTGGCCAAGGCGGTCAACTGTCTGAACCCCACCCCCGCAGGCCCCTGCGGTGAGTGCGCCGCCTGCCGCTCCATTGACTCGGGCGCGGCCACCGATGTGCTGGAGATGGATGCCGCCTCCAACAACGGCGTGGACGACATCCGCGACATCCGTGACGAGGTCATCTACACCCCCTCGGAGCTGAAATACCGCGTCTACATCATCGACGAGGTACATATGCTTTCGGCCTCGGCCTTCAACGCCCTCTTGAAGACCCTGGAGGAGCCCCCCGAGCACGTGGTCTTCATCCTGGCCACGACTGAATTGCAAAAGCTCCCCGCCACCATCATTTCCCGCTGTCAGCGCTTCGATTTCCGCCGTATTTCCACCGACGATCTTTGTGCCCGTCTTCACCAGATCGCCCGTGAGGAGGAGATCGATCTGTTCGAGGAGGCCGCCCGCCTCATTGCCCGACAGGCCCAGGGAGGCATGCGCGACGCCGTCAGCCTTTTGGAGCTGTGCGCGGGAGCAAGACTTCCCATCACCCCCGAGCTGGTGACCCGTACCGTGGGCACCACGGGTAGGGAAGGAACCTACCGGGTGGTAAACGCCATCGCCAATCGGGATTTCGATCTGCTTTTTGCCATTGTGGACGAAATGGTATCCGCCTCCCGTGACGTGGCGGTGTTCTGGCAGGAGCTCATTGGCTACTACCGCGATATGCTGGTCACCAAGACTGTAAAGGAGCCCTCCAGGTACCTCGACCTTACCGACAGCGAGCGGGACGCCTTGGTGGCTGTTTCGGCACGATTCACCAAGGAGGTCCTGCTATTCCACATCGGGCTTCTGGAGGACGCCCTCTTTGCTATGCAGAAGTCCTACGCCGTCAAGCGTACCGTCTGCGAGATCACTCTGGTGCGGCTCTGCGACCCCGCGCTGGATACCTCCTCCGAGTCCATTCTCGCCCGTCTTTCCCGTGTGGAGGAGCAGCTGGTGGCGGGTATTCCCGTTGCTTCGGCGGCTCAACCCGCCGCACCGCCCGTAACGGCGTCCGCAGGTGAAGTGCCCGTTACCGAGCCTTCCCCCGTTACGGACGAGATCCCCCTGCCGGAGATGCCCCTCGACCTGTGGGAGCCCCCCGTGGACACCTACGCCGCGGATCAAACCGCTCCCCCTCCCACAAAAAGGGAAGTACACACCCCGAAATCTTCTCCCGCGAATCCTGCTCCCGCCCAGGCCAAGGTGTCCACACCCCGACCTACGCCCGCGCCGGATCCCGCCCCACCCGCAACCGCGCAGCGTGTTCTGCGCCCCCTGCGTGCCTGGACCGAGGCGGTGGAGCGTGTCAAGGCTACCAGCCGTATGGCGGCTTCATTCCTCATGCCGGCCAAGGCCTATACCACCGTAGACGGCAAGGTCGTGGTGAAGCTGGACAGCGGCTTTGCCAGGGATATGGTGGCCCGTGAAGGGGCTCCCGAGGCTCTGCGTGCCGCGCTGTCGGTCTGTCTGGGACATAAGCTGGAGGCGACGGATATTCTCTACGAGGTAGAGGAGGAAAAGAAGCGGGACGGCTCTCTCATCGACCTCATCATCGAGGCCGCGGAGGAGTAAGTGGTGTAAACCGCTTGATTCGTTTCTCGCGCGCGTGCTTTACCGCTATCCAATGTCAAACTAATTTGCAAATAAAAATGAACAGGAGAATACAACTATGAGAGCAAACGTACCCAAGGGAATGGGAGGCGGTCCCCAGAATATGCAGGCCGTTATTCGTCAGGCACAGAAGATGCGAGAGGAAATGGCCGCCAAGCAGGCCGAGCTGGACGCCCGTGAATACGAGGTCAAGGCCGGCGGCGGTGTGGTCACCGTCCGCATCAACGGTAAGAAGGAGATCCTCTCCATCGACATCGCTCCCGAACTGGTGGATCCCGATGATATCGAGACCCTGCAGGATATTCTGGTGGCAGGCGTGAACGAGGCCATCAAGCGCGTCGAGGAGACCAACGCCGCCGAGCTGGAATCCGTCACGGGTCCTCTGGATATGCCCGGTCTGTTCTGACATGGCAGAGTATATCGAATCCCTGCAAAATCTGGCCGAGCAATTCGGTCGACTGGAGGGCGTAGGGCGGAAAAGCGCTCTTCGCATGGCTTTTTCGGTGCTGGACATGACCGAGGAGGAGGCCGCCACCTTCGCCAAGGCTGTTCTGGATGCCAAGGAGAAGATCCATCTTTGTCCCATCTGTCAGAATCTGACCGATAGGGAACGATGCTACATCTGCGATGATGAGACCCGTGACCGCAGCGTTATTTGCGTGGTGGCTGATGCCAAGACCGTGATCGCTATGGAAAAGGTACGGGAGTACCGCGGTCTATACCACGTGCTTCACGGAGTTCTGTCCCCGCTGAACGGCATTACCCCCGACAAGCTTCGTATCAAGGAGCTGCTGACTCGCGTGGGAGATGACAGCGTCAAGGAGGTCATCGTGGCCACCAACGCCGACGTGGAGGGTGAGACCACCGCCATGTACATCGCCCGTCTCTTGCGCCCGCTGGGCATCAAGGTCACGCGCCTGGCCTTCGGTATTGCCGTGGGCACCGATATTGAGTATACCGACGAGGTCACCCTGTTCCGCGCCCTCCAGGGCCGTCAGGACGTATGACTGCGAGCATTCTCCATTCGGAATAAACAGAAGAACCGCCTCATTCGTGAGACGGTTCTTTTGTGTGGTAGGGCATCTCCAAAAACGCTCGCTGCACGATGAGTTTTTAGCGGTGTCCAATAATCCCGCCCCCGAGGGGGCGGGAAGAATATTGCGAGTGGGATCAGGCGATGAACTCGATGGAGTAGACCAGAGCGAAGCCGCCTGCCAGGGAGTCGTGGGTCAGGAACACGGGACCGTTGTAGTCGATACCGGTCAGGTCGATCTCGAAGGGAGCGATAGCCCAGCCGTGAAGCTCGTAGGTCTTGGCTACGATGATGGTGTCCTCGTTGGGGGACATCTGCATATTCTTGTCGGCATTGACCAAAGCGAAGCGGTTGTGCTCGTTCTTGGCGTACAGATCCTGGGTGCCGGGGCCGTTATCGGATCCCCACATGATGACCACCTTGGAGTACTTGGACAGGTCGATCTCGCCCAGAGCGATGGAGCCCTGATGCAACAGAGCGGCGGACTCAACGCCACCGGCGGAGATCATGGGGCCGTGACCCTCCTGATCGGGGTACACGATGTGGGTCATGTGACCCGAGATGACCCACTGATCCTGGGGGATCACCAGATTCTCAACGGTAGGCTCCTCGGGAGT
>JAFQOC010000387.1 GCA_017420845.1 Clostridia bacterium | reverse complement strand
GGGAGATACTTGACTGCATGGGGATTGCGGAAGATGACCTTCAAGACGGCCAGGCGGCGGTACTTGTCGGGGTGGGTGAGGTAGGCGCCCATACGGTCGCAGGTCTCCTCGTCGGGGAGGGCCGAGAGGGCCTCGCAGGCCGTAACGAAGTCGGTCATGCTGTCAGATGCCAGGAGACCGTACAGTTCTTCCTTGGGCAGGCCGTGGGGGACGGGGTGGCCGTTGATCTCGGCCTTCACAGCCCTTACCTTCTCCCGCATCACCCGAACACCGTCTCGTCCACCTCCGCAAGGGACGGGAAGATAAACGCGGGCTTCTCCCCCTCGGGCAGCTCCATGGCCTCCTCGTAGGTTCCCTCCCCCGTCAGGACGAGGATGGAAACATCAATTCTCAGACAAAAAGTGATTGACAGCCTCGATCATGTTGAAGTCACCAATATAGTTTTCAATGTCGGACAAAAAACGTTTCTTTTCATTTCCCGTTTTACACGAGTAATACGCGAGGATTCTTTCCGTCAGCTCGTGTAAACCAACCGAATCGAAGGTCTTTAACCTTTTCTCGACTGATTCCTTGGTTTTTTCAAGCAAAACATCACGGATCCCACTGCCCAAGAGAACATCATGCAGGTACATGGCTTTCAGAGCCGCGGTGACCTTCCGACTCACGCGCACGCCGTAACGCTTGAGTGCGCAATCCTGCCATAGCGCAAGAGCCGTATTCGTGACGGGCATTTGTGAAAGGGCATTCACCGTGAAATCCTTTGCTTCATCAGGCTGACGCCGCAGCAGAGCGCATACATTTGTTTTGATTTTGAAGCCGATCACGGTTCCCAAACGACCGTCAAAGGTGTCTGTCTCATAGACCGTCTCCAACAGCCAAACCCAATTCGCCAGGCGCACAAGGCCGTCCGCGACCAGACACGGGTCAAGGGTCAGAAGCAGATTGATCTCGATCAACCCCAACAACACCGCCGAATTTGCCGCGGTTTCGGTACAGCTGTCAAAGCGAGCTGTATCGGTGAAGGAACAGTAGCTTTTTCGGTATTCATCAAGAAATCTCTCGGGATCCTCACGGTACAAGGATCTCAATAACGCGGGGTCGAGGACTTCTTGCGATAAATCTCCCACGGGAGCATCGGTGAGAATATTCGTAAACAATTGCTTGATCATCATCTTTTCGATATCCTTATTCCCGCGGATCACCCGAACACCGCCTCGTCCACCTCCGCAAGCGACGGGAAGATAAACGCCGGCTTCTCCCCCTCGGGCAGCTCCATGGCCTCCTCATAGGTTCCCTCCCCCGTCAAGACGAGAATGGAGGTGACGCCGTTCTTCGCGCCCAGGGCGATGTCGGTGTAGAGGCGGTCGCCGAAGATGCAGGTTTTGTCGCGGGGGATGCCCGTGACTCGCTCGATCATCTCCACCACCTCGGGGTAGGGCTTGCCCAGGTAGCGGGGAGTGACCCCCGTGGAGGCGGTGATGAGGGCGGCAATGGCACCGCTGTCGGGCATGAAGCCCGTGTCAGTGGGACAGTTGAAGTCGGGGTGGGTGCAGAGGTAGGTTGCCCCGTTTCGGATGAGGCGGCAGCCGTCGTCCAGCTTTTCGTAGGTCAGCTCGGTATCAAAGCTGGAGACCACCACGTCCACGGAGTCCTCCTTGCCCGTAGCCAGACGGATGCCCTCCCCGCGGAACTGGGACTCCAGCTGCTTCGTGCCGATGAGGTAGACGGTCCGATCCTTATGGTAGGTGCCCAGGTAGGCCACCGTCACGTCGGCGGAGGACATGATCTCGTCCGCCGTGGGGGAGAAGCCCAGGCGGGTGAGCTTTTCGAGATAGACGTCGGTGGAGCGGGAGGCGTTGTTGGTGAAGAACAGGACGCGCTTGCCCGCGGCGCGGAGGTTCTCGATGAAGCGGATGGCGAAGTCGAAAACGATCTTGCCGAGGTAGATGGTGCCGTCCATGTCGAAGACGTAGAGGTCTTTATCCTTGAGGATTTGGATAGGGGGATTCTGGTGATTCATGGCCTTTATCCGCGAAATAAGCAGATTCCTTTCGATTTTTATTAACTGTTGGTTGTTATTTCTACTTTATATTACTTTTCTCCGTATATTTCGGCAAAGATCGGGTCGAGAGCCGCCGCCACGCAGGCAAAGCCCAGGTCGTTGGGGTGGCATCCGTCCACGCTTCCGCCGTCCCCGCCGAAGATGGCGAAGATGGTCTCGCCGTCCACGAAGTAGACCTTCTCCCCTCTGGCACGGGCGTTCTCATAGGTGGCCTTGACCACCTCGCGGCGGGCTCTTTCCTCGGCGTTGTAGCGAATGCCGGGGCGGGTGATGAAGATGACGGGGGTGTCGGGATGGGTGGCGCGGATATTCCGATACATAGGCTCGTGGGTGGCGGCCAGATGCTCTACGGTGGGGGCGTTGTGATCGTAGGCGTAGACGAAGGCCGACATGGGCTGGCTGGCGATGTAGTCGGAGATGGCCTGCTCGCCGCGGGCGCTCCCCGAGAAGCCCAGATTGCGGAAGTCTACGTTGTACTTGCGGGAGAGGATGTTTGGGTAGTTGTTTCCCGGTCTGGAGGCACAGCCGCCCTGGGTGATGGAGGAGCCGTAGTAGACCGTGGGAGGGAGGTCGCGGTAAGGCTCGGCGGCCTCTATTTTGGAGCCGGGGGTAAAGCCCAGCCACAGCTCGTCAATCCCGCCGTAAAGGGGGAGGTTCAGAAGGACGTCCTTCATGCCGCCTCCGGCGGAGCCCTCCGTGGGGAGCCAGACCA
The DNA here is from genome assembly GCA_017420845.1 of Clostridia bacterium. Taxonomy (GTDB): domain Bacteria; phylum Bacillota; class Clostridia; order Oscillospirales; family CAG-272; genus CAMEON01. The sequence goes on along the minus strand of JAFQOC010000387.1, from coordinate 1,291 downwards.
TATTGGTATACCCCTTGTTCCCGGTCATCCTGATAGCGGCGTCGTTGCCCCCCTCGGTCATGCAGGAGCCGTAGTAGCGGTATTCGCCGTCGTAGCCGAGGTAGACGTCCAGGCCTGCGGTGCCCACCAGGGTCATGTGGGGCATGAGGCCCACACCCGAGAGCTTGACCTTCACCGCCAGGTGGGGGGAATCGGTCTTGAAGCGGACGCGGCCGCCCGAGGTGTGGAGGTTGAGCCACTTCACTCCTTCGTTGGTGGCGTCGGCCACCTCCTGGGGGATGCGGTGGAAGGCTCCGCCGTCGCGGGGGTCGCAGAGGCCGTAGAGGTTGAAGGGCCCGTCAAGGACGTTTACGAACTGAACGGGGAGGTTGGCCACCGTCTCAACGGCTAAATTCTTGTCGATCTCGGAGATGGACTTGGACATGGGAACGCCTCCTTGTTATAGTAAAATGATAAATTTCGCACAAAAGCACAAAAAAACTCGATTTTTTTGCTGATATTAGTATACCATATTCTTGATTTTTTTGCAAGAGTGTGGTATAATATTTTATCTGTATGAATAATGGATAGGTTTGCGCGCGCAGGCCGTTCCGTGGAAAGGAGTTCTTTCGTCATGACAGAGAACCTACATGCAAGCGGCTCGGTGGTCCTGGGCATCGACGTGGGCGGGAGCACCACCAAGATCGTGGGCTTCCGACACGGCGAGGACGGCCGGCGGGAGCTTATGCCTCCCCTCTTCGTGCGAGCCACCGACCCCATCACCTCCATCTACGGTGCCCTGGGACGCTACACCTCCGAGAACGGTCTCGCCCTTTCGGATATCAAGCGGATCATGACCACGGGCGTGGGCTCCTCCTACCTGTCGGGCCCCATCTACGATCTGGAGTGCCGCTCCGTCCCCGAGTTCTCGGGCGTGGGTCTGGGAGGTCTGTACCTGTCTGGGCTGGACGAGGCCATCATCGTCAGCATGGGTACGGGTACGGCTCTGGTACACGCCAAGCGGAACCCCGACGGCACCACCGCCATTGACTATCTGGGCGGTACGGGCGTGGGCGGCGGTACCCTTCTGGGTCTGACCAAGAAGATGCTGGGGGTGGACACCATCGCCCACATTGAGCAGCTCTGCGAGGGCGGCGATCTTTGGAAGATCGACCTGACCATCAAGGACATCACCCAGCAGGGGCAGTTCCCCGAGATGAGCATCAACCTCACCGCCTCCAACTTCGGCAACCTCAGCGACCTGGCCGACAGCCACGACATCGCTCTGGGCATCGCCAACATGGTGGCCGAG
>JAFQOC010000386.1 GCA_017420845.1 Clostridia bacterium | reverse complement strand
GCCCCCAGAACCCCCCGCATAGCTGCAACCCAACGCACCGACAAACCCAAATTTGAAGGATCTTAGATCCGCAATTCTCCCCGCTAACCCGTCAGACAGCCCGCCGTGGATCCCGCACCCCATGAGCTTGGGATATTCGGATACGACACGGCGGTCAGCCTCCCTCGGCTCTGCCTATGTGAATGACGTATTCGTCCCCCTCCCGCGTCACGGTACAGGTACAGGAATCCCGCGCCGCCGTGATGTCGGAGACCTTGACACGAAGAGTATCGACCCGCTCCCGGGTCAGTAGATACCCCAACCAAGCGTGATATAGCCTCACAGTCTCTTCCACCGCCACGGTGGCGGCCGCACAAGGGAGGGAGCAGCTTCGGTCAAGCCTGATAATCGTACTTTCTTTCATAGTAATGATCCAGAGCAATCTTGAGCGGACAGCTCTTGTAGCCCTCGGGATGGGCGCAAAAGCGGTAAAGATACTCCCGTCTCGAAAGCTTGTCGGGGAATTTGAAGGACGCTCCCTCACAGATGACCCGGCCGCCCCCGCGATCCCGCTTGAAGTAGGGACATACCTCCTCGTTGATCACCGCGGTCATGTCACTTCCCTGCTTACCGTCGATCTCAAGGCCGTTAGCCTGTCCCGCGGGTGTCTGAGGGGCGGGTGTGGGACGGGGGCAGAGCTGCTGTTCCGTTTGCATGATGGTTTTCCTCCTTTGCTGGTGTACCGAATCCCACCGCGCATCCCGGGCATGGCGGGGATTTTCCTTTTCATCTCATCTGGTTAAGTTTCCTTAACTGCCACAAGTATAGCATAAACTGAACCGTTTGTCAATCCCTGTTTTTAAATTTGTTTAACTTTTCTATCCAAACCCCTTGACAAGCCCCGCCCCATGGGGTATAATGGATGTACAGAATAACACCGAGAAAAGCGAAAGGAAACCGCCATGGACATATTCAAGGATCGCCTTGTCCTCGCCATGACCCGGCGCCATATCCGCGCCGCCGAGCTCTCCCGTCTTACAGGCCTTTCCAAGGCCCGCATCAGTCAGTACGTCAACGGCCATTTCATGCCCAAATCCGACGCCATTCTGAAGATCGCCGAGGCTCTGAACGTCTCCGAGCTCTGGCTCTTGGGCAAATCCTCCGACATGACCCCGGAATCCGCGCAAGCCTCCTCCGTTCCCGACGGCGAGATTCCCTGCCCCGAAAATATCTCCCCCCTCCGTCTGAGCCGCTATCCCGTTCTGGGTGAGATCGCCTGCGGCCTCCCCGTCTTGGCGGTGGAGAACACCGAGGGCGGCTACGTCACCGCCGCCGATACCGAAGCCGACTTCTGCCTGACCGCCAAGGGGGACAGCATGGTAGGTGCCCGCATCTACGACGGCGACGAGGTCTTCATCCAACAGACCGATCTGGTGCAAAACGGTGAGATTGCCGCAGTCGTGGTGGACGGCGAAGCCACCCTCAAGCGTGTCTACTACTATCCTGAGGAGAGCAAGCTGATCCTGACAGCCGAAAATCCCGCCTACCCCCCTCTGGTCTTCTCGGGCACTGAGCTGAACAGCATCTACATTCTGGGCCGCGCCGTAGCCTTCCAGTCCAGGATCCGCTGACCAAGTCGGCTCTCGACCGATTTCCCTTGTTCCCGCGCTCCTTTTGTGGTATCCTGTGCGTACCATACCATTAAAGGAGACGTCTATGCGCCCTCATCGCCCCTTCATCGGCCTCTGTGCCGTCCTGCTTTTCTTGTTGACCGCCTGCACCCCCCCGTCACCCCATGTCCCGGGTCCATCCGACACCTCCGCCGGCACGGTTCCCGACACCACCGCCCCAGCCTTCGACTATAAAGCCCTCGTCGACGAGCTGAAGTCTGCGCTTTTGTCCCTCAAGCAACAGCAGTACGCCGAGCGAACCGACTATGAAGCCCGCATCAAGGCGCTGGAGGCGGAGATCAGGGCTCTGGAGGCACAGCTGGAGCAAGCCGAAGGCCCCTTCCCTGACACCGACCTTCCCGTAGGCACTAACCCTACTCTGCCCCCCGTCCAGGACACGACGTCTCCCGAGGCAGCCTTCCGCTACGCTCTGGAAAACGGATCGTTGACCGTTCTGGCTTATCTGGGCACCGAGACTCACGTCACAATTCCCTCCCACGTGGAACGCTATCCCGTCACCGCCCTGGCAGATGACGCCTTTCGCGGCACCTCGGTGGTCAGCGTCACGGTGCCCGACACCGTCACGTCCATCGGTTGGTTCTGCTTTGCCGACTGCCCCAGACTATCCGGCGTCACGCTTCCCGCCTCGGTTTCCGCCATCGGCTACGGTGCCTTCGACGGATGCCCCGCTCTCGTCCTTTCCTGCCCCACCGATTCCTACGCCGCGAGATACGCGGACAGCTTCGGACTGGCATGGAAGGAACAATGAAGAGGGAATTGCAGTTTTTCGGTGAGTTCATGTTTTGTCGTAGGGAAGCGCTCGCACCGATAAACCCAAATTTGAATTCCTCTCCCTCTTGCCTCTTTACTTCCCGAAAGGAGCTCTCCATGTCCCACTCCATCCGAATTCAATCCTCCGACGAAAACCATGTCCGCTACGTGGCCGTTACTGAAAACGGTGACTACATGAGCGGCGGCACCCTGTCCCTTCGCACCGTCCATTTCGCGGGCAAGCCCATTCCCTGCGGCATCGTGGGCGGCGTAGGCACAGAGCCCGAGCACCGCCGCGGCGGTCTGGTGCGGGAGATCTTCACCGAGATGGCCGCCGAATGCCATCGCCGCGCCCTTCCCCTCACCATCCTCCATCCCTTCTCCTTCGCCTACT
>JAFQOC010000385.1 GCA_017420845.1 Clostridia bacterium | reverse complement strand
CTGCACCCCGCTTAACTGCAACCCAACGCACCGATAAACCCAAATTTGAAAGTTGCCTGAATAGTTACACCCAAATTTACAAGCCAAGCCAACTATTTTCTTTCACAGTTCACCCGCAATAAAAAAGACCCAACGCAAAACGTTGGATCTTTCAGACCTGTGACAAAAACTCGTAAGCAACCTCTACCGCCTGCGCGTCCGGACGGCAGGAGAGAGTAAAGGTAGGAATATCCCGTACCGCGGCACCCACCAACGCGGCCAGCCGATCCTGGTCCTCGGTGTCGGGAGGAAGAACGGTGGCCTCCATGATGCGGACGGCGGCATCAGCGGTGGAGGTCAGGGTCACACGATTCTCAGAGCCCTGCTCCAGAAAGCAGATCGCGGTGAGGGGACAGTGGCGATTGACACCCTTGCCCTCCTTCCCCATCCAAGGGGTACCGTAGACCCAGAACCGACCGTCGGGAGCGCGGCGTACAAGAGGCTTGTCACCGTTGATGACGGTGGCTCTGTACCGTTCCCCGGCATGTCCCTGAAAACGGGTCTCCCAAAGTTCGGTATGGGTGGACTTCCCTGTACCCCGTCTCGCGGAGAAGGCGTAACCTCGGCCATCCAGCTCCACAGCGGCGGCATGCAGGAGGAAAACACCGTATCGGGGCATCCTCTCGCAGATGCGACGGTACAGAAGGTAGCTCTCCGCCTCGGGAAGGGTCATGGGGCGGCCACAGGAGGCCATATACTCCTGAGCGGCGGCGGTGGAGACCGCCACACGAAAGGCAGGGGCAGAATCGTCGCACAGGTAGCCTGCGCACTGCTCGTAAACGTAGTTATGGCGGTTATCGATCTCGACTGTGATGCCCGCCAGACGGACACAGAACATACGCTCCCCTCCTTTCTCAATTTGTTTTGATTTCAGCACACAAGGCGAACAGGAATTCTCCCGTTCGCCTATGCGCTGTATGAAGAAGCATCCCGAATTACAGGTACTTCTTGAGGTTCTCGGTCAGATCGGCGGGATCGACGGAGACGGTGATGGTGACGTTGATATTGGCGTCGCGGATGACCTTCTCCAGATCGGCGATGAACTTCTCCAGATCGGACAGCAGCAGAGCCATGTCAGCCTTCTCGTAGCCGAAGATCTTACGGGTACCGTCGATGAACAGATCGGTGACGTCGCCGTTACCGGCCAGGATGCCGGCGACCATGCCGCCCAGAGCGACACCGCCCTCAATGAGGTAATCGTCGGTATTGACGAGACGAACTTTATAACTGATTTCATGACGCAGGGTAGCGCCCTTCTCAATGCACACTACGTAGCCCTTGGAGGTCTCCAGAGCCTCATTTACGGCTGCAATCAGGGTTTTGGTCTTACCGGTACCCTTTACGCCAACAAGCAATTTGATCATATCTAAGTACTTCCTTTCTCTCTGCGTCCTTCCCCGCTCTTCGAAGAAAGACTTGTGCAGATTAGTTGTTAGAGTATTATACCATATTTTTTGCAAAAATGCAAGAGGTTTTAGACAGTTTTGTGTGAAAATTCACATTTTTCGGTTGACAAAAACACAGTATAAGCGTCTGCCTATCCGTTTTCTTTTTCGGCGAGGAAATCAGCCACCTTATTGATCTCTCGGTTGGCCGCTCTCTCGTAAATCTTGAAGGTAGAGGCGATACCGATATTGCCCTTTTTGTCAAGGAAGGTCTTGGTGATGGGGAAACGCAGGTTCTCAAACCAGATGGTGTCGCCGAGATCCACCGACAGAGTCGAGAGAATGATCTGCATCATATTTACCGAGTCAGGATCACGAACGTACTGAGCGGTAAGAGCCTGATCGTAATAAGCCTTGTAGACCGTGCCGTAGGAGTAGTAGGCCAGCGCCTGCATAATAACGCTGGTGCGCTCGGGATCCTTGGTGTTGGTGGGGACGCAATGGAGCCACGCATCACCACAGCGGGATACGTAATTCTCCTGATTTTCATCGTACATAGGCCAAGGCAGTACGCCGTAGTCCAGCTCCACACCCTTGAGGCGGGAGAGCTCACCGATACCCGTGGACAAAAAGAGTGCTTTACCGTCCATAAAGGTCTGAAGACGTCTCTCGTCTGCACCGTAAACGTCGAAGGCATCAGTGGCGAACTGGGTGGCTGCCTCCTGCATGATGTTGATCATGCGCTCGTTACCTTGAGCGGTGTATACGGGAAGATCCTCCTCGTCCTTGACGATGAGTTTTTCACCCGCGGCAACCCAAAAACAGGGGATGGTACGATCGTAGTTCCCTACCAGGCCCAGCGTGTCGTCTCCGAAACGGATGGAACTATCACCATTGGTATCGGTTGTAGCTTCGGCGGCCAGGGAATAAAGGCGATCGAAGGTCCATTGGCGGTTTCGGACGTCATCGTAGAGATTGCCCATGCCTTGATTGGCAACGATCTCCTTGTTGAAGAAGAGAGCCGAGGCCAGGGAAAAGACGTTGATATTCTCCGAGCCGTAAGCGAAGAAGGTGTTGTTCCCGATGGTAAACTGCTTGTTGATGTCGTCAAAGTAGTAAATCTTATCGGTGTCCACGTAGGGGAGTTGCTCGTAGTTGATGAGGTAGTTCTGGAGGGCGGAGCTGAAAGCGTTGCGGCAGATCATCATAATGAGATCGTAGCCGTCATCCCCTGTCCCTGCCATAACCTGCTTCTCCATGGTGACGTAGTTGGAGGTGATATCCGAGGTATCACACTGAAATTCAATGCCATACTCGTTCTCGATCTGGCGATTGCGCTCATAGATGGCGTCGTTGACGGCCTCGCCCGACAGCTTGCCGGGATCAAGGGCGGTGTAGTGGGTCTCGCTGGCGATACTACGCACGCGGAAGACATAGCCGTCGTAATTGACCTCGGGGTTGTCCAGCGTGGCGCGGGGGTCCTCAGTCTCGGCTCCGTCGTTCAAGGAGCCGCTTTCAAGGGAATCAGTCTCATCGTAGGGAGTGGAGCAGGCGACAAGGGCAAGACTGCTCATCAGCAGGCAGAGGGGGAGCATAAGGGTCAGGATGCGCAATGCTTGTTTTTTCATGGTCAAATTTTCCTTTGGATGAAAAAAAACCGCGGTACGGCTCCGTGGAGTTGGTCGGAGCCATGAATATTCTCGTACAGAGCCGCCGCGGAAGGGGTCTATCAGCCCAGACGGGCCTCCAGCTCGGCCTTCATGTCCTCGTAGCCGGGCTTGCCCAGGAGGGCGAACATATTCTTCTTATAGGCCTCCACGCCGGGCTGGTTGAAGGGGTTGACACCCAGCATATAGCCCGAGATGGCGCAGGCAAGCTCGAAGAAGTAGATGAGGTAACCCAGGGAGTAGGCGGACTTATCGTGAAGCTCGATCAGCAGGTTGGGCACGCCTCCGTCCACGTGAGCCAGGAGGGTGGCCTGCATGGCGGTTCTCTTGACCTGATTCAGATCCATGCCCGAGAGGAAATTCAGGCCGTCGATGTTGGCGGGATCGTGGGGAATGGGATAGGCGACAGGGCTCTCTTCCACCGAGATGACGGTTTCAAAGAGGTTACGCATACCGTCCTGGATATATTGACCCAGAGAGTGAAGATCAGTAGAGAAGATCACCGAAGCGGGGAAAATACCGCGCTGATCCTTGCCCTCGCTCTCGCCGTAGAGTTGCTTCCACCACTCGCTGAGCATGGTCTGGTAAGGCTCGTAGCCAACCAGGATCTCGGTGGACTTGCCCTTGCGGTAGAGGATGTTTCGAATAGCAGCGTACTTGTAGCAGTCGTTTGCGTTCAGATCGGGGTTCTTGTAGGCCTCCATGGCGTCGGCGGCGCCCTTCATGAGGCCGTCGATGTCAATACCCGCCACGGCAATGGGAAGCAGACCCACAGCGGTGAGCACCGAGAAGCGGCCGCCCACGTCATCGGGCACCACAAAGGTCTCGTAGCCTGCCTCGTCAGAGAAGTGCTTCAGGGTTCCTCTGGCCTTATCGGTGGTGACGAAGATGCGCTCACGGGCGCCCTCCACGCCGTACTTCTGCTCCAGAAGGGCGCGGAACACACGGAAGGCCACGGCGGGCTCGGTGGTGGTTCCCGACTTGGAAATAACGTTGATGCAGATATCCTTGCCCTCGCAGATCTTCAGAAGCTCGTCAATGGCGAAGGCAGAAATGTTATTACCGGCGTAGTAGATATCGGGGGTATCCTTGGAAAGGTTGTTGTACAGGGGGGATTTGCAGAATTCGATCACGGCGCGAGCGCCCAGATAGGAGCCGCCGATACCGATGGCGATGAAGATATCACAGGACTTCTTGATCTTTTCTGCGGCGATCTTGATACGGGCGAATTCCTCCTTATCGTAATCCACGGGGAGGGTAGTCCAACCAAGGAAGTCGTTCCCTGCTCCCGTACGGGACGAAAGGAGATCATGGGCAACGTTGACCTGGGGCTGGATGTTGGTCAACTCCTCGGCAGAGACGAAAGAAGAGAGGTAGTTGGTATTGAGACGAACCGACATGGTGTGTACCTGCCTTTCAAAAATTATACAGTTTTATTATACACCATTTTCAGGTTTTTTTCAAGTGGGTTTGGAAATTTTTTATAACGGGCGGGGGCGCAATGTTCAAATTTGGGTTTGTCGGTGCGTTGGGTTGCGGTAAGGCGGGGTGCAGGGGCGCAGCCCCT
>JAFQOC010000384.1 GCA_017420845.1 Clostridia bacterium | reverse complement strand
GGTTTTTCTTTCGGTGGAGGTTACAGAGCAGTATCCGGGAACCGACGAAGTTTGACCGTAGGCGGACTCGGGGAGGGGGAAAGAACCATCTCAGACGCCGAAGTTTCTTTCCCCCTCCCCGGGGGTGGTTGGGTGTGACCGTGGATTGAGGGTTGCCCCTCCCTCTATCTCCTTGGCTGCGCGCCGAGGGGCTATTTCAGGAAGAGCGGTCGTAACTGCCTCCCCTCCAAGGCTGCCTCCAGGGCCGCGGGCACCATGCTGAAATCCGCCACCAGCGAGTGGGGCTTGGATACGGGATCGTCCTGGACCATGGGGGTGAAATACACGCTCTTGCGGGAGAGGAGGGTGCCGATATTGCGGAGGTTGGCAGACATGGCGTCATTGGAAGCAAGAGTGATGAGGAGAGGGCGGTCGGACCGCAGATGTGCCTTGGCGGCCATGCAGACGGGGGTATCGGTGATGCCGTTTGCCAGCTTGGCGAGGGTGTTGCCGGTGCAGGGGCAGATGACCAGTGCCTCCAGGGGGCGGGCAGGGCCCAGAGGCTCAGCCTCGGGGATGGTGCGGATGATGGGGCGGCCGCAGATGGTCTGGATGCGGTCGATGAAGTCGGCGGCTTTCCCGAAGCGGGTGTCAGTGGCGGCGGTGATCCCGCTCATGATGGGGAGGATGTCGTGACCCTTCTCTTTCAGTTGGGTCAGCACCTCCACCGATCTTGACAGGGTGCAAAAGGAGCCGCAGAGGGCGTAGCCGATCATGTGGGGGTACCTCCTTCCCTGCTGATTCCGTCAAGGCTGTCACGGTGGGGGAGCATACCGAGGATGCACTCGGCGATGGCGCGGCCTGCGTCCCTTGGTGCGTAGCTCCCGGGGAGGGAGGGGGCGCGGAGGTAGCGGAGGCCGTTTTTCGCTGTGGCCTCACGGACATGGGCGTCGCTGACCCCGAAGGGGGCTGAGGCCAAGTCAATGAGGAGGGTGTCGGGTCGGAGGCTCATGAGGAGGTCGCGGGGGAGGATGTGGGCGGGGACGGTATTGAAAAGGATGGGATGGTCGCGACAGAGGGGAGCCAGACCGCCCATGGGGTCGGACTCGGAGATGAGGAGAGGGTGACACCCCTCGGCGGCGGCTTCAAAGAGGCTTTCCTCCCGACGGGCGCAGACCGTGACGTCAGCCCCCAGGGCGCGGAGCAGGCGGGTCAGGTACTTGCCGATCCGCCCGTACCCCAGCACCGCCACCGAGGTATCCCGGAGGGTGCGGTCGGTCAGCTCCATAGCGGTCATGAGGGCGGCCTCGGCGGTGACGTAGGCGTTGCGGAGCTGAAGGACTTCATTCTCGTAGTAGTCGGTGACACGAGCGGCGGAGGGGTCAAATTCTCTTGTATTGTCAAGGAATTCTTGGGGGAGCTTACCGCCGTAGAGGATGAGGCTCGGGGTACGGCTCATGAGGTCGGTGATCTCGGAGAGAGTCACGCGGCAGGCGGGATCGCGGGGGGTGTGGACGGTCTCGCCGTCTCTGGAGGCGGGGAGAGGGAGGATGAGGATATCGGCGCCCTCGGTTGCCTTGGACAGGTTTTGGCAGATCCTCATTTCGGTGTCGGCGTCAGCATCGGGCAGGCAGTCGGTTCCACAGCCGAACAGGCTCACGGGGTAGCCCTCCTCGGTGAGCCGTCTCGCCAGGTGGGACATACGCAGGTCTCCCCCGATGACGGCGAAGCGGTGGGGGTATGTTTGGTCGGTCGGTTTCATGGTGCGGTCACTCCTTTCGGGGGATCTCGTGACGGAGAGGACCGCGGGGGCGGTCGAGTCCTGTCACATTACAGGGTATGCGGGAGGGAGGGGAAATGACCGTGGGCGGAGATGGGGAAATTGCAGTTTATCGGTGAGTTTGAACATTCACGTTCCGCTCGCACCTTGGCAGGGGTGCAGGGGGCGAAGCCCCCTGCACAAAAAAGCGAAGGGGGGCGGTGTCGGTGGGGG
>JAFQOC010000383.1 GCA_017420845.1 Clostridia bacterium | reverse complement strand
TATCCCACTTATAAAATCCGGGTAGGGGCGCACCTGTGTGTGCGCCCGTAGCATGGCAGTTTCGTCTTGCCGATCGAGTTACAAACCCACCGACAAACCCAAATTTGAAAAAATAAAAAAATTCTTGCAATCATTCCCCATTTCCCCACACTATATGACCGAAAGGAGTGAGGAATATGACCGATCGACACCGCCTGGCGGAGGAGTACGCCCGTGACTACATGGGCAAGATCTTCTACTACTGTCTCCGAAAGACAGGCGACTCCCATGAGGCCGAGGACTTGGCTTCGGATATCACGCTTCAGATACTCACCGCCCTTCATGAGGGTGTGGAGATTCTGAGCTTCCCCGCCTGGGTATGGCAGATCGCGCGCAACCGCTATGCCCTGTGGGCCAAGACCAACCGCCGCCGAGGGGAGAACGAGTCCTTCATAGACCCCGATGATCCCGAGACCGAAAATGTCCTGACCGCGGGGGGCTACAACACGACCCCATCCGTGGCCGAGGCATACGCCCGCGACGAGGAGATGGCCGTCCTGCGCCGTGAGCTGGCCTTTCTGGGTCGGGACTACCGCGAGATCGTGGTAGCCTACTACATCGAGGACAGATCGGTGGGGGATATCGCCCGCGCCCTGGGTCGGCCCGAGGGCACGGTGAAATCCCGTCTGTTCCGCTCCCGTAATCTTCTCAAGGAGGGAATGAAAATGGCAAGAGAATTTGGATCGAAAAGTTATAAACCCGAGGAAGTACATTTTGAGGCAACAGGACGGCAGGAAAGCGGCCTGCCTTGGTCGGCTGTACAGCGTATGCTCCCCAAGAACATTCTGTTGGAGGCCAGCAACAACCCGTCTACCGCCGAGGAACTGGCGGTGGCCGTGGGCGTAGCGATGCCTTATATGGAGGAGGAGATCGCCGCACTTGTGGACGCGGGACTTCTCAAAGAGGTCGGCAACAGATATGTGACCAATTTTTATATCATGAGCCGTGACTTGCAGGTAGCTATCCGCAGCGAGCTGATTATGCTGACCCGTGATTGGGCAGAACGTTATGATACCGTTATGGAAAAGGCCATCTCCATCTACCGCACAGGGTGCTTTGTGCCCGAAAATATGACCAACGGGGAGCTGAAATGGCTCATGGTGCTGGAGCTTCTGGATCACTGCATTGAGGACTGCGACGGCTATACCCTTGATTTTCCCGTCAAGCACACTCATCCCGACGATAATTGGGGTTTTATAGGTTATGAGGGTAACTCCCTTCCCGACCAGTGGTTCGTGGGACATTCGGGCTCCATGGATTCTGACAGAACCCAGTTCTGGAGCTACCAGATTGGCAAGTGGGATATGTGGAACCGTGCCGCAACATGGAACACCCCCACCATCAAGCTCATCGGTGAAATGATCCGAACCGACAAGCGCGTACATGAACTGACCGCCACCGAAAAGGCGATTTTCGATGACCGCCGCAACCCCTACACCTTCTCCATCGACGAAGAAGGCCGTGTCATCCCCAATATCGTCACCTTCCGAGACGGAGAAAAGGAATCCATCCGCAAGCAGGTCTCTGCTCTGCCGGAGTTTGCCGCTTTGCAGGAGGCTATGCAGACTGTCTTTGACCGCACCGTGGAGATGCTCCGCAAGGAAGGCCACACCGTTCTTGAAGATCAGTTGAACTACTGTGTGACCATGGCCCTGTTCGACATCCGCGGTATCCTGCTGGATTCCATGGTGGACAAGGGTATTCTCGAGATCCCCGCCGCGCCCGCCATCAGTACGGTGGCCATGCAGCTCATCGTCAAGTAATCCCCATTTCCATAGCAAAACCCACCCGTTTTTCGCGGGTGGGTCTCATTTTTTGGGGCTTATTGGATCCGAAACACGCGTTTAGCATTTTCAGACAGAATCATGCGATTTTCTGTTTCGGTCAAGCCCATCTCAAAGAAGACAGCCAAATCGTCAGCCTGGGACCACATAGGATAGTCGCTGCCGAACAGCACCTTCTCCGCGCCCCATCGGCGAATGAGAGCGGCGGTATGGGCGGGGGTCAGGGAGGTAACGTGAGGCTCAATGCCGTAGTCCTTCACCGCCGTGGCCATGCTGGAGGAGGTGTCCACGTAGAGATTTTGGAAGTCGGAGAGCCTGTCGCAGGCGTAGTCCCAGTTGGCCCAGCCTCCCATGTGTGCGCCTACTACCGTGAGGGTGGGAAAGTCGGTCAGCACGCGGTAGAGGCGGTCGGGATGGGAGTAGTCGAAGCGGGGATCCCCCATGTGCATGAGGATGGGGAGATCATACTCTACGCAAAGCTGATAGATGGGGTAGGCGCGCTCATCGTCGATGCAGAACTTCTGCATATCGGGATGGAGCTTGACCCCGTGGAGGCCGTGGGAGATGATGTCACAGACCGCCCCCCGCAGATCGGGATGGTCGGGGTGGAGAGTTCCCAGCCCCGTGAGCTTGCCGCTGTGTCCCTGGCTCTCGGCCTCGGATATGTCCGCGGCAATAGCCGCAGCGATAAAGCGGTTGATGGACTCCACGTGATGGGGGGTGGAGGCCACGGATTGGATCACGTAGCCGTCGCATCCCGCCGCCTCACCGACGGCCAGCAGGTCGGAAACAGTTCCCTGCCCGTGGGCATGAGTATTGTAGAAATGATCGGTGGACTCCACCGCCTTCGCCGCGATCTTCTCGGGGTAGACGTGGCAGTGGGAGTCGATGATGAAATAGTTTTGTATCATAACATTCTGTTCAGATACAAAGATACAAGATACGAGATACAAGATACGGCGCGGGTGTCCGTCGGAGCCTATCTTGTATCTTGTATCTGCCGAGCCCTGCTCGGCGTGTATCTTGTATCTCTCTTTGTCCTATTCTATTTTTTCAGCCCCAGTCTCTCGGCGGCTTCCTCGCGCATCTTGTACTTGAGGATCTTACCCGCGGCGTTCATGGGGAACTTCTCCACGAAATCGATGTAGCGGGGCACCTTGTGGCGGGCCATGTGGTCGAGGATGTACTGCTTCATCTCCTCCACGGTCATGGTCTCGCCCTCCTTCAGGATGATGCAGGCCATGATCTCCTCGCCGTACTGCTTGTCGGGCACGCCGATGACCTGGACGTCCCGCACCTTGGGATGGGTGTAGATGAACTCCTCGATCTCCTTGGGGTAGATGTTCTCACCGCCGCGGATGATCATGTCCTTCAGTCTGCCCGTGATGAGGTAGTTTCCGTCGGGACGGCGGCAGGCCAGATCTCCCGTGTGGAGCCAGCCCTCGGCATCGATGGTCTCGGCGGTGGCGGCGGGCATCTTGTAGTAGCCCTTCATGATGTTGTAGCCGCGGGCGACGAACTCACCGTTGACCCCGTCGGGGCAGTCCAGACCCGTCTCGGGGTCGATGATCTTGCACTCCACGTTGGCAAAGGCGGAGCCCACGGTCTCGGTGCGGACCTCCAGGCTGTCGTAGTAGCTGGACATGGTACAGCCGGGGGCGGCCTCGGTCTGACCGTAGACCGACACGATCTCCCGCATATTCATGACGTCGGGCTGGGCGGCCTTCTTCATCAGATCGGCGGGGCAGTTGGCGCCCGCCATGATGCCGATCCGCATATGGGAGAAATCGGTCTTGGGGAAATCCTCGTGCTGCATCATGGCGATGAACATGGTGGGCACGCCGTTGAAGGCGGTGATGTGCTCGTTGTGGACGCAGGCCAGAGCGGGCTTGGGGGAGAAGTAGGGCAGGGGATACATGGTGGCGCCGTGGGTCATGGAGGCGGTCATGGACAGCACCATGCCGAAGCAATGGAACATGGGGACCTGGATCATCATGCGATCGGCGGTGGACAGCTCCATGTGGTCGCCGATGTACTTACCGTTGTTGACCACATTGTAGTGGGTCAGCATGACGCCCTTGGGGAAGCCCGTAGTACCCGAGGTGTACTGCATATTGCAGACGTCGTCCTTGTGAACGGCGGCGGCCATACGGTATACTTCTTCCACAGGCACCTGCACCGATCTGGCCACGGCCTCGTGCCACTCCATACAGCCCTTTTGACGGTAGCCTACGGTGATGACGTTGCGCAGGAAGGGCAGACGGCGGGCGTGGAGGGGAGTGCCGGGGCGCAGGGTCTCCAGCTCGGGGCAGAGCTCGGCCACGATACTGCCGTAATGGCAGTCCTTGGCGCCCTCGGTCATGATGAGGGTATGGGTATCCGACTGGCGGAGCAGGTACTCCACCTCGTGGATCTTGTAGGCGGTATTGACCGTGACCAGCACAGCGCCCAGCTTGACGGTGGCCCAGAAGGCGATGTACCACTGAGGGACGTTGGAGGCCCAGACCGCCACGTGGGTGCCGGCCTTCACGCCCATGGAGATGAGGGCGCGGGCGAAGGTGTCCACGTCGTCGCGGAACTCGGAATAGGTGCGGGTGTAGTCCAGGGTGGTGTACTTGAAGGCGTACTGGTCGGGGAACTCCTCCACCATGCGGTCCAGCACCTGGGAGAAGGTGAGATCAATGAGCTGATCCTTTTCCCAGACGTACTCACCCGTGTGGGCGCGGTTGAAGTACAGGGTGCGACGCTTCTTGGAGGGATCGTCGAACTGCTTCATGAAGCTGCCGAACTGGGAGAGGATGATCTCCATGTCGTCCAGCTCCTCGCACCACTGAGGATCCCAAACCAGAGAAATGTAGCCGTCGTAGTTGACCGAACGCAGAGCCAGCATGATCTCGGAGATGGGCAATTCACCCTCGCCCGCCAGGCAGAACTCCAACCCGTCCTCGGTTCTGCGGGTGTCGCAGAAGTGAACGTGACGGACGTAGGCGCCCAGATTCTTGATGATCTCCTCAGGGGTCTCACCGCCTCCGAAGTTGGCGGCGGACAACTGCCACAGAGCGCCAAAGCTGTCGCTGGCGAAGCGGTCCAGAAGATCACGGAGGGCCACCGACCTGCAGAACAGACCCGAGGTCTCCATGAGCAGGCACACGCCTCGCGCCTCAGCCTCGGGGAGAACACGGGCAATCAGAGCGGCCACGTTCTCGATGGCGGCGGGGGCATCTGCCTCGGACGCGGCGGCGGTGCGGAGACGGATGTTGGGAATGTGAAGATTCCCTGCCACGTCCATGCAGTGCAGGATCTCCGCCTCAGCCTCAGCGGCGAGAGCGGCTTCAGATGGATCGATGAGGCAATCGATGCAGGGGATCGTCAGCTTCTTCTCGTAGAGACGGCGGAGAGTCGCGGCGGCGGCGTAGTCGTAGAAGGCGCCGTCACGGCTCACGAACATGGGACCGTGGATGTTGTGGATCTCCACGCCGGCATAGCCCAGCGAGGCGGCCATGTCGCAGAATTCGTCGAAGGTATGATTGTGCCACCCTTTGGTGGAAAAAGAGAGTTTCATGGTTCAGATGATTCCTTTCATGCAATGGAAGCCAAGCGGAAGCTTTGCGTCGGTTCCGCTTTCGCGGAATGGCGTTCTCTCAAAACGCCAAGACGAAAAGCTTTTTGTTTGAAAAAGCAACGCTTTATCAAACGGATTGCTCGAAAACGATCTTGTTGACAGCGCTCAGGTAAGCGCGGATGGAGGCACCGATGATGTCGGTGGAGATACCCGTACCGGCGTAGAGCTTTCCCTCAGCGCGGAGCTTCACCAGAGCCGAGCCCATGGCCTCCTTACCCTCGGTGACGGCCTGGATCTGGAAATCGTCCAGCTCAAAATGACAGCC
>JAFQOC010000382.1 GCA_017420845.1 Clostridia bacterium | reverse complement strand
GGTCAAGGGGGCTTCGCCCCCTTGACCCCCATCGTTGCCGCAGAGAGAAAGCAGGTGGCATTACCCCGATAAACTGCAAGTTAACCGCCCAAGCCACTCCCGGGATACTGTCCCTCGTTCAGGCGGCTTCCAATGTAGAGATCGCTATAAAGATCGGTGATGGCTCCCCAGGTCACGGCGTTAACGATGCCGCTGACGGGAAGCCCCACCACCTCCTGAAGGGCGCGGACGGAGGCCTCGGTGCGGGGGCCGAAATAGCCTGTGGGGGTGACACCGGGGATTTCGGGGAAGAACCCGGCGATGTAGTCCAGATATTCCTGCAGGACGCGCACCGACTCGGATTCCGAGCCCTGCCGCAGTACCGTTCCTTCAAAGGGGATGGTGTTGCCCTCCACGTAGCTCACGGGGATGCGGCGTACGATACCGTAATAGGCGTCCACAATGGCGTTCCAGGTCTGCTCCCCCACCACCCCGTCCACGGGGAGTCCAAAGGCGGCCTGGGCGGCGTAGACGGCGTTGCGGGTGGATTCCCCAAAGATCCCGTCCACCGTCAGCGGCGGAATGGCCTCGTAGTAGGCCGAAAGGTAGTCCAGATAATATTGCAGGAGGGCCACTCCCGTGTTCCGGTCACCCAAGGACAGGGTCTCGGGAAACTGACGGCTCACTTCATTGAATTGCAGACCCTCTGAGTTCAGACTGTTTAGCCGCTTAACAGCGGTGTAGATGCGCTGGATGGCGTACCAGGTGGCATTGCCTACCACCCCGTCGTCGGTGAGGTTGAAGGTGCGCTGAAAGGCTTTCACCGCCTCCTCTGTCTCAAATCCGAAAATACCGTTGGGGTAAGGAATTTTCGGGATGCTCGGATAATTGTCGGATATGCGGTTGAGACGGATCTGCAGCTGGCGCACCTCTCCTCCCGCGCTGTTGAACCGCAGAGGCTCGGCGGGGGCGGAGGGGGTGGCTCCCCCCACGGGGGCGTTTTGGATGATGTCAATATTACTGCCGTAGTAATTTTGCAGGATACGGTAGGGGGTGTAGCCCGCCTCGGCCAGAGAGACCGTGCCCCATTGGGACAGCCCGTTACAGGTGACGGTGGTACCGTTGCAGTACTGGGCGAACAGGGGCTCAATGGTTCCTTGACGGCGTATGTAATCGTTAAAGACCTCGCCGCCGATGCGCTGGATGTTCTCGAATATGTCGCGGCCGTTCACGAAATATTGGTCGTAGCGGGTGGAGTTGGTGATATCGAAATCATAGCCGCGGGAACGGTAGTATTCGGTGTAAATACGGTTGAGGGCGTAGGAGATCTGTGCGTACATATTGGCTCGGATGGCTTCCTCGGGCCAGGTGGGATAAATTTCGCTGGAGGCTACGTTGAGAACGTAGTCCAGAAAGGGCACCGTTACGTTGGGGGCGGGCTGATCCGGCTCCCCAAGATGGACGGTGATGGTCTCGGGAATAATGGGCAGACCTGTGGCCATGGATGAGGCTCCTTTCTGTGGAATGTTCAAATTTGGGTTTATCGCTCCGCGCTAAACCCAAGTGAAATGCGCTTGCGCGCGTGAAATATGCGCTGAAGCGCATGTGAAATACTCGCAAGCGAGTGTGAAATTTGCCCTTCGGGCAAGTTGAGGTGCAGAACCTTCG
>JAFQOC010000381.1 GCA_017420845.1 Clostridia bacterium | reverse complement strand
GCTTTACAGCGTGCTTAACCGAAACGACCCTGAATTCTCCATTTTTTATTTTGTTCTCGACATCGCGTGCCTCGGATTCGCAGGAAAGCTTTGCCTTTCCCTCTGCGTCACCGAAAAACTTGAAAACAACAGGCTCGCCATCGCCGGTGCTGAGCTTTACATCCACGGTCCAGTATTCCTGAGGCACGAAGGCGCGGATCTCGTTCTCGCGGTCCACGATGATCTTGGTGGCCACGGACTGGACACGGCCCGCGGAGAGACCGCTCCGCACCGTCTTCCACAGGAAGGGGGAGAGCTTATAGCCCACAATGCGGTCCAGAATACGGCGGGTCTGCTGAGCGTTAACCAGGTTCATGTCTATTGGCCGAGGCTGCTTGATAGCGGTCTTGACAACCGTCTTGGTAACTTCGTTGAAGGTAACGCGCTGAACCTGATCTACGGGAATACCGAGTGCGTTGGCCAGGTGCCAGGAGATGGCCTCACCCTCACGGTCAGGGTCGGTTGCCAGAAAAATCTTACTTGCGTTCTTGGCCTCCTTCTTGATCTCCTTGATGATATCGCCCTTGCCTCGGATATTGATGTAGTGGGCCGCGAAGTTATTTTCAATATCCACACCAAGGGTGCTCTTGGGCAGATCGCGGACGTGCCCCACCGAGGCGATGACCTTGTAATTGGAGCCAAGATAGCTCTTGATGGTGCTCGCCTTGGAGGGAGACTCCACGATGACCAGATTGGTTTTTGCCATGGGATCTATATTTCCTTTCGTGATTTGCGCATGCAAATTTATTTTCTTGAGTAAAGTCCGCCGGGGAGTGTGATGGTCAGGCCCTTGATCTCCAGAATGGTCATGGTGGCCATGATTTCCCCTACGGTAAAGCCCTCACGGGTGAGGTAATCCACGGTAACGGCGTGGTCCAGAGGAAGCAACTCAAAAATACGTCGTTGGGTATCGGTCAATTGCTTTAAAATTTGCTCAGACAGATCTCCCTTCGCGGGGGTGACCGTACGGGCAGGGGCGGGGGCGGGAGCCTTGTCATCCTTTTTCCCGACAGCGGAAGGAGTAGCCGTCTTGGGGTCGGATGAACGGTCGGGATGAGCCGAGCTACGTGGGCTCGTCCCGATCCTGCGTCCGGATTTGGACTGAGCCTTCACCGTCCGTGTGGCAACACCCAGCTCAGCCAGGAAGGCGTCATCGGTCTCCGAGCAAAGCTCGGCGCGGCGCAGCTTGGTCATATCCAGGGCGTCCCGATAGAGGAACGTGTAATCCTCCAACACATCAGAGGCAGAGAGGATCATGGCGGCACCACCTGCAATGAGCTGATTGGTGCCGGCGGAATTGGTCTCCCCCACGTTGCCGGGGAATGCGTAAATGGCGCGGCCCTGCAGAATAGCGGTGCGTGCCGTGATCATCGAGCCGGAGCGCTGATCACCTTCCACCACCACGGTTCCTTGTGAAAGACCGCTGATGATACGGTTTCGAATGGGAAAATTACGGCTTTCGGGCGGCGTGGCGGGCGGGAACTCCGTCATGACGCAGCCCTGCCGCTTGATGCGGGCGGCCAGCTGTCCGTGCTCACGGGGATACACCGTGTCGATACCGCAGCCCAGCACGGCCACGGTTCGACCGCCCGCGGCTAACGCGCCGGCGGCCGCCACGCTGTCATTGCCCAAGGCCATTCCCGAGACCACAACAGTCCCCGCGGCGGCCAGCTCATAGCCTATTTTATACGCCATTCGCTTGCCGTATTCGCTCATGCTCCGAGTACCCACTACGCTGATACACAAGCGGCGGGAAAAATCCGGAAGTGTACCTTGATAGTAAAGCAAAACAGGGGGATCCCGCAGGGGACGGAGAGACACGGGGTACTGCTCATCCTGCCAAAAGAGGATCCCGACCCGATTCTCCTCGCAGTACCGCATGATGCGGGTCGCATCCTCCAAGGACTTGTCCGCCAGCCTGACTCGCAGGCTCTGGGAGCAGGGGAGCTTTTCCAGTTCCGCCTCCTCAGCGTGATAAATATCGTAAGGAGATCCGCAGAGCTCCAGAAGGGACTGAAATTCCCGATTTTGTGGTCCGCAGCGGAGAGCGAACCAAATTTCAAACAATCTGTCCTTCATGGATGACTCCTTTCAAAAAAACGGTTTTCAGGATTTACAAAGCTCCCACATGATGAGTGCGGCGGCCACACCTGCGTTGAGGGATTCGGTATCGGCCTCCATGGGAATGTATACGCTGCGGTCGCAGGCCTGTATCACAGCCTCCGATAAGCCATGACCCTCGTTGCCGATGACGGCGCAGGGGGGGACACTTCCCTTCTCCATCGCCATTTCAGGCGACCCCAGGCGAATGGCGGTATCATCCAAAGCGGCGGCGTAGACCCGTCTGCCCTGAGCGCGGAGAGCCCTCACCGTCCCGGGGAGATCCTCTACCCGGGTAATGGGCAGGGAGAAAAGAGGCCCCATGGCGGCACGCAGTGTACGGGGATGGTAAATATCAGCACAGTCAGCACTCATAATGAGGTGCCCCACACCCAAAGCGGCGGCGCTGCGAATGATGGCCCCCACGTTCAGAGGATCCCGAACCGACTCCAGCAGAATGACGGGCGCATCCTTGCGGACTCGCGAATCGTCTTCCTTATATATTATAATAAAATTGTGGGATTTGTCAATATATTTTGCGACGGTTATGACCCCTTCCGGGGCATTTTCTTGTGAAATTTTTTCGAACAGGTTGTCCTCTACTCCGAAAATCGGGCAGGAGACGTCGGAAAGGGAGTATCCGTAGAGCTCCCGCATGCGCTGTTCCAGCTTCTCGGCAGTACCGACACGGACGAACAGGCTGTCCAGTTCCACGCCGCGGCACAGGGCCTCGCAGAGAAGCTTGACACCGTCAAAGCGGAAGGTTCCGTTTTTTTCACGGGTGCGGCGGTCGTCCAGCTTCATGAGCTCGACGATACGGCGATTCTGACGAGAGGTAATGATCTCGCCGTCAAAGGGGAGAGTCCGGGGCATGAGAGACACCTCGTTTCTGGTGATTTTTCAATGGATAACCCGAGAAAATTCGGCTGAAAAAGCTACTCAGAGCGTTTTTTTCAGCCGAACCTGACCCCCACGAAAGGGGGCTTTCAATGATAAAAACCCGAGTGGCGTGACGCCCATCGGGTTTTTATGAAATCACATTACAGGGCAGCCTTAGCCTGCTCGCACAGAGCGGCAAAAGCCTCCTTGTCGGAAATAGCGATCTCGGACAGCATCTTGCGGTTGAGGGTGATGCCTGCCTTCTTCAGACCGTTCATGAAGGTGGAGTAGTTCATACCGTTAGCCTTGCAGCCGGCGGAGATACGGGTGATCCACAGACGGCGGAAGTCGCGCTTCTTCATGCGACGGCCGGCGAATGC
>JAFQOC010000380.1 GCA_017420845.1 Clostridia bacterium | reverse complement strand
GGTTCCGGGACAGCCGATGCCCACGGCGGCGACCTCCTCCAGGGTGTGGCCCGCGTCGGCTACTACCTTTTTGGACAGGTCTGCCATGTCCTTGATGATCTCACTCGGGTGGCGCTCCTTGATGGTGGGGACGCTGTCGCTGTGCAGGATTCTGCCCGCCTCGTCCACCAGGCCGATGGCGATGTTGGTGCCGCCCAGATCGATACCGATATAATACATAATTTGTTCTCCTTTTCTGTAGATCAGTAAGATACAAAGATACAAGATACAAGATACGAGATACAAGAGACGGGAGGCGTTTTTATCTTGTATCTTGTACCTGCCGAGCCTGCTCGGCTGTATCTTGTATCTCAAGCCGTTCCCGATGTGGTTGTTTTACTTGGCTCTCGACAGGATCATCTCGCAATTTCCCTTGACAGCAAAGACATTTTCCCGGGCGGGGATAAAGAGGGTGTCACCCTTGGCAAAGTCCAGCTCGCCTCCATCATACACGAGAGTACCCTCACCCTCGGTGACGGTCAGGGCGGTGAAGCTCTCGGCTGTGGCGGTGACAGAACCTTCACCCGCAAAGCGCAGACGGCGCACCTCGAAGTAGCCGCATTCGGCCAGGAGTACGTCAGCCCCGTCGGGGATCTCGGGGAGTGCGGGGGATTTTTTTAGATCCGACACCGCCAGCGCCTTCTCCACGTGGAGGGGGCGGAGGTTGCCGCTTTTGTCCCGGCGGTTGTAGTCGTAGACGCGGTAGGTGGTGTTGGAGTTCTGCTGGATCTCGCAGATGAGGATGCCCGCGCCGATGGCGTGGACGGTACCTGCGGGGATGAAGAAAACGTCGCCGCGCTTTACGGGCACGCGGTTGAGGATGTCGGTGAGCCTGCCCTCCTTGATGGCGGCCTCATACTCTTCGCGGGTGGTATCCCGTGCGAAGCCATAGTAGAGGGCCGCGCCCTCCTCGCAGTCCAGGATGTACCACATCTCGGTTTTACCGTACTCTCCCTCGTGGGTGAGGGCATACTCGTCGGAGGGATGGACTTGCACCGACAGGTCTCCCTTGGCGTCGATGAGCTTGATGAGGAGAGGGAAGTAATCATACTTCTCGCAGGCGGTGCCCAGGGCCTCCCTGCCGAGGGTATTGACGTAGTCGGTGAGGGGGAGGCCCGCATAGTCACCCGTGGTGACAACACTCTGCCCGTCCTTGTGGGCGGACAGCTCCCAGCTCTCGGCCAGGGGGGTCATGTCGGTGTTTTTATGGAATTCGGTTTTGAGCCGCTCGCCGCCCCAGAGGTAGTCCTTGAAGGCGGGGGCGAGCTTGACGGGATCATATTTTCTCATGGAATCGTCCTTTCACCCTGTTTTTTCATGGGAATTATAGCATAAAAGTACAGATTTGTCAACCGTGTTCCGGCATAGCGGGGAGATTTGAGGTGGGTATTGACAAAACCCTCCATATATGGTATACTGTATATACCGCCTATGGGCGGTCCATACTGCATCAGGTATATGCTTGCACAAGGGCAAGCGTTTCTACAAACCACCCGTGAATGGTTGACTACCGGTTTTTTGAGCCGTGTAGTCATTTTTTGTTTTCTCCCGGCATATGCGGGGCATATGCTGTGGATATGGAAGTAAGATGGCCGATGATTCGGCAGGAAGGAGAGCTTTATGAAGCTGCATATAGACGGTTATTCCGTGATTCCCAAGCCCGAGGAGTCCTTGTATGATATGGTCAAGGATCTGGGTCTGGTGACGGGGAGTCTTTCCACGGATCCGATTGCCGCCAAGATCGCGGGGCGGCTGTTCACCCTGAATTATATTCCTCTGCGCCAAAAGGACGTGACCCCGGACAGAGAATCGGTTCGCAAGGCCATGGCCGCCTCGGGGGGCGTCGTGCGGCTGATTCGCTACGCCGACCCCATGGGGCAGGATGTCTACACGAGGACAGCCCAGTTTATTCTGTTTCTGGCCATCCGCCGTCTGTGGCCCTGTGCCACGGCCAAAATGACCTGCACCGTGGGCACCGGTGTCTACGTCCGCGTGACGGGAGTGACTGACTTTACGGTGGAGGCCCTCCGTCGGGAGGTGGAGGCCATTGTGGCCGCGGACACTCTTCTGCGCCGCCGCCGCATCCCCACCGCCGAGGCCATTGCGTACTACACGGCCCAAGGGCAGTTCGATAAGGCGCGGCTCTTTGCCTACCGTGAGAAGGCCACGCTGGACGTGTACGGCGACGGAGATTTCATGGAGTACTTCCACGGGGAGATCGCCCCTTCCACGGGGTATCTCCGTTCCTTTGATCTGCTCCCTGCCCCCGAGGGCTTCATATTCGTTTATCCCGATCTTCGGGCTCCGGATCGGGTATCGGTTTTTCGTGAGCAGCCCAACTTTTTCCAGGTTTATACCGAGGGAAAGCGCTGGGGCGAGCTCATGCGTTGCGAAACCGTGGCGGATCTCAACGAGTTGACCGACACGGCGGGGCACAAGGGTCTGCGGGAGCTCATCCGCGTCAACGAGGCACTCCATGAAAAGGGATTTGCCCGGATCGCGGACAGGATCTGCGAGCGGGGGGCACGAACCGTCATGCTGGCGGGACCCAGCTCCTCGGGTAAGACCACCTCTGCCAACCGTTTGGCAACCCAGCTTCGGGTTCACGGTAAGCAACCCATTCTGATGAGCCTGGATGACTACTACATGGATCGGGACAAAATTCCCGTGGCTCCCGACGGTACCGTGGATCTGGAGCATATCAATACCATAGATACTGCCCTGTTCGGAGCCCATCTCCGCGCTCTCCTGGACGGGGATGAGGTGGAGATCCCCCACTTCAATTTCAAGGCAGGCAAGCGGGAATGGGTAGGTCACCGCATGAGGCTTTCCGAGGACGCGGTCATCATCGTGGAGGGGCTTCACGCCCTCAATCCTGTCCTGCTCCCCGAGGGTCTGGCTCCCAATCTGGTCTTCAAGGTGTACGTCTCTCCCCTGATGCCTCTGAATCTGGATCTCCACAGCCGCATTCCCTGCAGCTACCTTCGCCTTCTCCGTCGCATCGTACGGGACTATGAGACCCGTGGGGCCTCGGTACAGCAGACCCTCTCCATGTGGGATTCAGTGCGTCGGGGCGAGGAGCGCTGGATCTACCCCTATCAGGAGAATGCCGACGTCATCTTCAACAGCTCCACCCTCTACGAGCCGGCGGTGCTGAAGAAGCATATCTACCCCCTTCTCGCCGCCGTGGAGCCCTCGGAGGAGTGCTACAGCCAGGTGCGCGCCATTGTCAAGATCCTCAATTTCATCCACGAGGCCACCGTGGACGACGAGATCCCGCCCACCAGCATCGTGCGGGAGTTCGTGGGTGGGAATAGCTTTTATCGGAAGTGAAATTGCAGTTTATCGGTCGGAGACCGATAAACTGCAATAGTAAAATACGCTTCGCGTGTGAAATGCCTTCGGCGTGAAATACGCTACGCGTGTGAAATTCGCCCGTTGGGCGAGTTGTGGAAAGAAACCCTACGGGTTTCAATTAAATGAAAATGGACAGAACCGAAGGTTCTGCACCTCAACTCGCCCGCAAGGGCGAATTTCACGCGCCGCTTGCGGCGTATTTCACTCGTGCGTAGCACGAATTTCACGATCCCACAGGGATCATTTCACTTGGGTTTATCGGAACGATAAACCCAAATATGAACCATCCCCTTCAAAAAAACATCCCGCAGGGCGGTAAGCCCTGCGGGACATGTGGGATCAATCAAAGATCAATCCGCGATTTCAAACATCTTGTTGAGCAATCTTTCGGCAGCCTTCTGGTTGGTCTTGTAGTAAGTCGCGTAAGCGGGTTTGTCGGCGGAAACGTGGTGAGGCAGAGCGTACAGCAGGCAGTCCATCTGATTAGAGGAGGAGGAGAATACCAGACCGACGTCGGAAACCTGACCGTTCCAAACCAGCTGCAGCATCTCCACGTCCTCGGGAGCGTCAGCCACCTTGGATCCCAGCAGGGTCTCGTAGAAGGCAGTGGTAACAGGCTCAGAGAACCAAGCCAGCATCTCGATCACATCACCGACCATGTCCTCATTCTCGATGGTAGTGGGGATACCCAGAACGCCATTCCAGCTCAGAGTCTGGTACTTCTCCTGGTTGGAATCCCACAGAGGATAGGGCAGGACGCCGATCTTTACGTCATCCTCCTTAGTGGAGACCAGACCGTAGTTATTGACGATTTCGAACAGAACGCGGTTGGACTTCAGGTTGAGCTGAGGCTTGCCGTCGAAGGGAGACCAGGTGTAGGTAGATTCAGCGTTCATGAAGTCGTAGAGCATCTCGTCCAGCTTGACAATCTTATCAGCGTTGTCCTCCATGGGAGAAACGTAGAATTCACCGTCACTGTTTCTCTTGACGATCGGGATATTGGCGGCGTGCTGGAAGGAGACCAGGGGCACCCATGCGAAGCAGGAGAAGCCGTAGGTATCCTGATCATCCCATTTGCCGTCACCGTTATCGGTGCTGACCAGAGAGGAGTACTCAATGAGCTTTTCAATCGTCCACTGCTTGTTGCGAACCTGCTCGTAGAGGTCACCGACAGCAGAGGCGTAGTCCTGGAGCATGGTCTTGTTGAAGCCGATCATGTAGCAGTTGGCCAGACAGAAGTCGTTGTAGCCGCAGTACATCTTATCGTTGATGGACAGGTCCTCCATAAGCTGATAGTTCCAGTAATCCTCCTCCAGCTGCAGGCTGTCAAAGTCCTGGAAATCGCGGAGGTAGTTACTGGTGATGAGGTTGGCGACCTCCATGTACACGTGGGTCATGACCATCTGATAGGTGTCGTCACCGGCAGAAATAGCGTTCTTCAGAGGAGCAGTGTACTCCTGGAAGGTACCGCCGTTCTCGGCAATGATCTCCACGCCCAGGTACTCCTCTACGTTCAGCATACGCTCGTAGATCTTGTCCTCCAGGTCGTTACCCATCTGGATTTCGTCTTCCTCAATGAAGAAGTACCCCTCGTTAAAGGTATCGGCGCAGTAGATAGCGGTAAACTCAGCATCCTGATAGTCTTTCTTGGCGACTGCGGGCTGCTTTTCGGTGGTTGCCTCGGTTTCAGCGGAGCCGGTGGTGTCCTTGGGATCCCCGGTGGTATCGCCGCAAGCGACCATCAGAGGCAGGATCATCATGGCCGCCAGAAGCAGAGCCAAAATTTTCATTGTGACTGATTTCATGTTATCAGCCTCCCTTCTCATAGATATATTCATTATACATTTTTTCACGTCATCTGTCAAGAGAAAACTTCACATTTCTTCCACAAAAATAAAAAATCCCACGAAAAAGCGTTTCCGTGGGATTTTGATAAGGCGGTGCGAGTCCTTCTCACTTATCCGATCCGGCAGGATCAGCGGACTCTCTCACCCAGTCGGGTATCGGGGTGCAGGAACACAACTCTCACATCCGCCTCTCCGTTAGGAGAGGGCTCACCCGAAGCCAAAATCATACCGTTGGACTCCACGCCGCAGAGGGTTGCGGGAGCAAGGTTGGCCACCAGGATGATCTTCTTGCCGATCAGATCCTCGGGCTTATACCACTTGGCGATACCCGAGACCACCTGTCTCTGCTCGTAGCCCAGATCCACCTGAAGCTTCAGAAGCTTCTTGGCCTTGGGCACGGGCTCAGCGGCGAGGATCTGCGCGGTACGCAGCTCCACCTTCATGAAGTCGTCGATACCGATCTGGGCCACGCCCTCGGGCTTCTCGATGGGCTCGGCGGACTTGGCGGCTTTCTCTGCCTCGGCGATCTGGGCGGCGCGGATGGCGTCGAACTCAGCCATCTTGGCCTTCTCGTCAATGCGGGCAAACAGCACGCGGGACTCGCCCACGGTGGTTCCTGCCTTCAGATTGCCGAACTTTCCACAGCCCTTGCCGCCGATGGAATCGTAATTCTTCCCTTCCGCGCCCAGCTTGTCGAGGATCTCCTCGGCGGTGGCGGGAATAAAGGGCTTCAGCAGGACGGCGCCCCAGCGGATGGTCTCCAGCAGGTTGTACAGAACCGTACCCAGTCTCTCACGCTTGGACTCGTCCTTGGCCAGGCTCCAGGGAGTGGTCTCGTCGATATACTTGTTGGCGCGGCGGAGCATACCAAAGATGCACTCCACGGCGTCGGCGATGCGGTAGGCATCCATGTTGGCCACTACAGCGTCGTAGGTCGCCTCGCAGGTGGCGATGAGGTCGGCGTCCAGGGCCTGCTCCTCATCGGAGCCCGCCACGGGAGCGGCCACCACGCGGTCGAAATACTTCTTCTGCATATCCAGGGTGCGCTTGAACAGGTTGCCCAGATTATTTACCAGATCGGTGTTGAAGCGGTTAATGACGGTTTCATAGGTGATGGAGCCGTCGGAGGCGTAGGGCATCTCGGAGAGGGCGTAGTGACGGACACCGTCCACGGTGAAGTGCTCAGCCAGCTCGTCGGCGTAGATGACGTTGCCGCGGGACTTGGACATTTTGTCGGCACCGAAATTGAACCAGGGATGGGCGAAGACCTTATCGGGCAGGGGCATATCCATAGCCATAAGGAAAATGGGCCAATAGATGGTATGGAAACGGATGATATCCTTACCGATGATGTGGACGTTGGCGGGCCACCACTTCTTGAAGTGCTCGCTCTGCTCCTCGTAGGTCTTGTCGGGGTCGAAGCCGATGGCGGTGATATAGTTGGTCAGGGCGTCCAGCCAGACGTAGGTCACATGCTTCCGGTCGAAGGGCACCTGAATGCCCCAGGTAAAGGAGGTACGGGACACGCAGAGATCCTGCAAGCCCGCCTTGAGGAAGTTGTTGACAATCTCCTTCTTGCGGGACTCGGGCTCGATGAAGCCAGGATGCTCCTCGATGTAGGTCATGAGTCGGTCGGCGTATTTCTGCATATTGAAGTAATAGGCTTCCTCGGAAGCTTTCTGAACAGGGCGACCGCAATCGGGACACTTACACTCGGTGGTGGCTTGGGTATCCGTAATGAAAGACTCACAGGGCACGCAGTACCAGCCCTCG
>JAFQOC010000379.1 GCA_017420845.1 Clostridia bacterium | reverse complement strand
CCCCCCCCGTTCGCTTTTTTGTGCCGGGGGCGACGCCCCCTGCACCCCTGCCAAGGCGCGGGGGAACGTGAATATTCAAACTCACCGATAAACTGCAATTTGAAGCAGCATACGACCGCCAAATGAACGGACTTCAAACAATGGAGAGCCTCGGATCACCTTCGTATCCCAATCTCGATCCCCACCACCCCGAAGCGGGTAATGGCATCGGGAGAATAGTACTCCAGTATATCGTCGGGATCCGGCGTATCCCCGTCCGAATACCCCAAGCCCACCGCCCCCACACGGGGGATCATGGCCTGGTACAGAGCCGCGAAGGAAGGGAAGTAGTGAAGCCCCACCACAAGGGCGGTGACGGATTCGCCTCCTCCCACAAGGGTGAAGCGGATCTCATCCCCCGTCTGTATCAACTGCCGCTTGGGGTCAAACAACCGCATCTCGATCACCTTGCGCCCCGAGGCCACCGCGCGGAAGGGGGTCTCCCGCAGGCTCATCTCATGGGTCACAGGCTCCAACCCCGCCTCCCACTCCTCGCGGGGCAGGTAGGTGAAAAACTCTTTCGTCGCACCGTTGAGAGGGTGTGGCGGGATGACCATGTCGCACCGTGGCACAAACCCGCATTTCTCCTGTACCCGTCGGGACTTTTCGTTCCCCTCGTAGTACCCGCACCACAGCCCGTCCAGACCCAATTCCCCAAAGCACCGCGCCTGCAAGGCCTTCACCGCCTCGGGAACCAGCCCACGCCCCCACAGAGGGAGAGCCACCCAGTAGCCGATCTCGGCCTCGGTGTTGGTCATGTGCGGGTAAGAGCCGCAGCCCTTGAACATGATGCCCACGCTCCCCACGGGAGTCCCCGCAGAGACGGTCTCCCCGCTCACCGAGTCGGTCGTGTCGTAGCGCAATACCATGGCATAGGTCTCCCGCGCCGACAGCACCCCGCGGATGATCTCGCGGCTGTTCTCCACCGACGTGTGAGGCGGCCAGCCCGCAGGAGGCCCCACCAAAGGGTCGCGGGCGAAGCGGTATAAGGCCTCGGCATCGGACTCCGCCCACGGGCGCAGGATGAGGCGGGGGGTGGTGATGATGATATGTTTCCAGTTGTTTTTCATGATCTCAAATTCCCATAATGTAAAATCCGTAAAACTCCCCCGCCGCCCGCTCCAGCCACGGGATCAGAGTATCAGCCCCCACGGGACGGTCGGCCTTGATCCGCTCCAGCATTACGGTGGTCTCCTCGCGGGTGTAGTAATTGACCCCCGCATAGAAGTACACCCGACTCCCATCCGGCGCATGGGGCGCGGACATATACGGCTTGATGTAGCTGTGAAATAACTCGTGTTCCCCGTCCATGTGGACCAACAGGGAGTCCTCCGCCCAGTACGTCCACGCTTCCGACTTGACCGCTTGCTCCACGGTCAGGTCATCCTTGCAGTATTGAAATTCGTAGTAGGCAGAGGAGCCCTTGCGCTTCTCTGTACAGGGGATGAATAAAGGGGATGAGAGTTTCATAATGTTCACCTATGAGTATATGGATGCTTATATGTCCGTATCACCCGCCCGCAAAAGGACGCGATGAAGCGGCGGTTAGCGGGAGTGTCGGCCAGACAGATGTAACTGCCTTTCAGGGAATTTTCGTAGCACCCGGGCGTACTGTCCACGATATAGATCCATGACCCTCCGCGAGGAGTGGACACCGCCTCCAACCTTTGAATATCGTTCACGGCACAGGAGCGCCGATGCCCGAACAGAAGCCCCCGACGGTGCAGGATCCCGTCCTCCACCCAAACGAGACAGCAGATGGAATTCATCCCCCACACAAAGAACAGGGAGAATCCACCGCTCACGGCGGCCATG
>JAFQOC010000378.1 GCA_017420845.1 Clostridia bacterium | reverse complement strand
TCGGGATCCGAAAAATGCTCGTCCACGTATTTCTGAATCATGGAAATGAGATCGGTCCGACCCTCCTCATGGGAGGAGAACTCGGGATGACGCGCCCCCAGATAGGCAAATGTGTGGAGCAGAACCGCCTCGCTGGCAATATCCGAAAGCTCGGCGGGGGTGCGAAGCCCCTGACACCTGACGGTCTCCAGCTCCCCGCAGTCGGGGTACAGGGGAGACTTGGGCGCGACGTTCAGCTTATCCATGATCCGATTGCCCCGCGCTCCCAGAAAGCTGATGTACATATACTGAAAATCCGCTACCGACTCAATGGCAAAGGGCTCGGCAGGGAAGGAGAAGAAGACGTCCCCCTGCTTGAGGGGCAGAACCTCACCGCGCGTATGCAGACGGCCCGTTCCCCTGAGGACGAAATACACGGTATACAGAGACTTCAGCCGCAGACCCGTGTAGACCTGCGCCTTGGTTTCCAAAACGAAATGAACGGTGTGAATGCTGTGGTCGTTGATCTCCCGCGGGACAAAACGACAAACGTTCTGCTCAGCCATGCTCCTGCCTCCATATGTTGTTTGGCACCAGTATAGCACATGATTCGTCGAAAGTCAACGGGAATATAACTAATTTTCACAAATATGTGGAAATTAACCGCAGGCGGGGGTTGACAGCTGTGGTATAATACGTATATACAATTGCCGAAAGCCTGCCATCATTCCCCAAAGGCAATTGCAGAATGCTTCAAATTTGGGTTTATCGGTGAGTTTATCTCTCGTTCCCCCGCACTCTGCAGGGGGATCACAGGGGGGCGCAGCCCCCCTGTGAAAATAAATACGGGTGGCCGGCAGTGCCGAGGGCGGCCTGGAGCGCCTCGGCGCGCGCGGTAGCGCAAGAAGATTTATAATCTCAAAACCCCTGTGGTATCAATCTATAATTCATACGACCCGTAAATTTTCTTGCGGCTTCCGCCGCGCGTCAGGGCGCTCAAGGCCGCCCCCGACACCGCCGGCCCCCGCTTTTTATTGAAGGGCTTCGCCCTTCACCCACTTTTGGACGGGGGAGCGGGGCAACTCCCCGCTAAACCCCAATCTACAGATCCGCCCCTCGCAAGACTCGGGCAAACCGCTCTGCCATCTCCTCGCGGTCACGGCTCGTAGCCATCGCCCACATGGCCGCCGCGAAGGCCGCCTCGGAGGGAATGTCTCTGGCGGTGACCACCTGCCCGCCGCAGGCATCATGGATGCGGCGACCGGCGCGGTAGACGGTAAAATCGCTCTCCCCGTAGGGGACCTGGGAGGTGAGGATCAGGTAGACCCCGCTCTCGGCTACCCGGGTGAGGACGGGCACCAGGGTATCGGGAATACCGCCGATGCCCACGCCCTCCACGATGAGGCCGTGAAGCCCCTCGGCCATGTGGCGCAGGACGTAGGGGGACATACCCGGGGTCAGGTGGGCCAACGCGATGCGGGTGTCTAAATCCTCAAAGAACTCATGAGGCGGCATGAGGAGGCTGTCGGTGACGGTGCCCTGTCCCTCCCCTACGGGGACGCCGTAGCGGATGATCTGGCCGTCGTGGATGAGGGCGGTATCGGGACAGCCCACGCTCTCAAAGGCGTCGGG
>JAFQOC010000042.1 GCA_017420845.1 Clostridia bacterium | reverse complement strand
GCTGCCCGCCCCCGCTACTACCTAATGTAAAGAACGAAACCCACAGGGCTTCGCACCGCACTTCTTGCTTCTTACCTCTCACCTATCACTTCCCGAAAGGAGCTCCCCATGTCCTACTCCATGTCTGACCCCACCCCCTCCCTCTCCCCCTACGCCCTCCAGGCCGCCGAGAACCGCCAGCGGTTCATCGAGATCTATAAGACCCATATCACCCGCGACGGTGCCGACAAGCTCCTGGCCTATCTGGAGAATTCCGACTTCTTCACCGCCCCCGCATCTACCCGTTACCACGGCAACTACGAGGGGGGGCTGTGCCAGCACTCCCTCAACGTCTATGACGCCCTGGTGGATATCCTGAACCGCCCCCGCGTCAAGGAAACCTACGGCATCAGCTACTCGGACGAGAGCATCGCCATCGCCGCCCTGCTCCACGATCTCTGTAAGGTGAACTTCTACAAGGTCTCCACCCGCAACGTCAAGAACGAGCAGGGAAGATGGGAGGCTCAGCCCTACTATACCATTGAAGATAACCTTCCCTACGGACACGGGGAGAAGTCGGTCTACATCGCCTCGGGCTATATGCGCCTGACCCGCGACGAGGCCTTCGCCATTCGCTACCACATGGGATTTTCGGGCCCCGAGGATCCCGGCAACGTGGGCAAGGCCCTGGAGATGTTCCCTCTGGCCTGGGCTCTTTGCGTGGCGGATATGGAGGCGGCTTACTTCATGGAGGGAAGCCCGAAGAAGTAAACTTTTCGCGGGCGCACACACAGGTGCGCCCCTACCCTCATGCTACTATTTGCGTTTTACGGTCGCCGTTCATACCCGTAGCCGGTAGGTGCGCACCTATGTGTGCGCCCACGGATCGCGGTGATCGCGCGACCGAAATAAAAACGAAAGGAGACCCCAATATGGGCCGTAGTTTAGGCTATTTCGATTCCGACGAGCTGGATCGCCCCGAACTGAATAAATGCCCCGATTGCGAGTGCTACTTCGCCTCGGAGGAATGCCCCCTGTGCGGCAAGATCTGCCCCGAGGAATTCCGGGCAGGGAACCGCGCTCCCGTAAAGAAGCCCAAGAAAAAGACCAACTCCTCGGGACGGGTGCAGTTCATCGCCTGGTACCATTCCTGGTGGTTCATTCTCATCATGATGTACCTGATGCCCTTGGCGGGTATTATTCTGTTCTTCACCAGTCCCCACTCCAAGAAATCCAAGATCATCGCCGCTTCCATCGTGGTGGGTGTGTATATCCTTCTGGTTGTTCTGGGATCTGGACTGCTCATGCACCTGTATGACAAGCCCCTTGTCAACGACAAGCTCTCCCGTGAGGAATACGTACAGAAGTGTGAACCCATGGACGTGGAGACCTTCTACCGCGCCTCGGGCGAAGCAGGGCGGTATATTTCCATGGAGCTGACCGTGGTTGAAAAATGCGTGGAACGGAGCGAGGACGTCTACGATGTCGGCGCGACCTACTATCGCTGTCGGGATCTGGAGGGAGGCGAGCTGATCGTCTACGTACAGGACTGCAACCTGGGTACCCCTCTGCATTTTTTGCCCGGAGATATGATCCGTGTGTACGGCGAGAGCGCCGGGGAAGTGTCCTTCTGGCAGAATACGACTTACACCGAAGCGCTTCCTTGCCTGTATATGGCATACTGTGAGCTGATCGGATAAACCGCCTCGCATAAATCCCCCGTTTCATGGCATACTATCCCCAAAAGGGGGAAGTGAACCGCCATGAATCTATTCAAGGAAACCTACAAAAAATACGCCGATGCCCGCGCGCCGCGCTCTCCCGTGGTCAAGGACTGCCTGCACGCCTTTCTGGTGGGGGGGCTGATTTGTGCCTTTGGCCAAGGGCTGACCGACGTCTATACCAAGCTCTGCCACCTCCCCGGGGAGGACGCGGGGACTCTGACCGCCTGCACTCTTGTTTTTCTGGCCGCCGTCCTCACGGGGTTGGGGGTCTTCGACCGCATCGCCAAGTTCGCGGGGGCGGGGACCCTGGTGCCCATCACGGGCTTTGCCAACGCCGTGGTCTCCCCCGCTATTGACAGCCACTCCGAGGGACTGATTCTGGGGGTGGGTGCGAAAATTTTTACCGTGGCGGGGCCCGTGCTTTTGTACGGGACTCTGGCCGGGACGGCCTATGGGGTCATATACTGGATCGCGGGGCTGTTTTGAGATACAAGATAGGTTACAAGATACGGATACAAGATAGCGCCTGTCGGGGGTATTTTGTTTTCCGTATCTTCTCATGTACCATTCATTATTATGTAAGGAGCTTTCTATGTCTGAAAACCGCATTCTCGCGGGCTATGAGCCCGCCTCCGTTCTGAACTTCTTCGAGGATATCTGTGCCATTCCCCACGTATCCGGCGATGAAAAGGCCATCGCCGACTATATCGAGAATTTTGCCCGTGAGAGGGGGCTTTCCTGCTATCGGGATCACGTACATAACGTGTTCATCAAGCTCCCCGCCTCTGCGGGGCATGAGTCCGCTCCCGCCGTCATGCTCCAGGGACACACCGACATGGTGGGGGAGAAGACCGCCGACTCCGACCATGACTTTGCCACCGACGGCTTGAAATTGCGGGTCTCCGAGGACGGCTGGATCTCCGCCACCGATACCACCCTGGGCGGTGACGACGGCATCGCCGTGGCCATGATGCTGGCCATTCTGGACAGTCCCCCCGAGCCACACCCCGCCATCGAGTGCCTGTTCACCGTCTCCGAGGAGACGGGTCTGGAGGGGGCCTGGGCCTTCGATCCCAAGGCTGCCGGGGCTACTGCCCGTACCATGATCAATCTGGATAGCGAGGCCGAGGGTGTTCTCACCGCGGGCTGCTCGGGCGGTATGCGCACCGATATCACCGTCCCCGTGACCTGCGAGCCCGCTGAGGGAGTTGCCGTCAAGATCACTCTGGATGGCTTTACCGGCGGTCACTCGGGAGTGGAAATTCACGAGGGACATACCAACGCCATCAAGGCCATGGGACGCATCCTCTCTGCCTTGACCGAGCCCTACGATTTCTCCTTGATCTCGGTAAGCGGCGGCGGTAAGGATAACGCGATCCCCCGCGACTGCACCGTGACGCTGGATCTCCGCGACACCGCCCACACCGAGGATTTTGCCCGCGCCGTGACCGTCGAGGCCGAAAAGCTTCGTTCCGAACCCAATATGATTCCTGCTGACAAGACCTTTACCTGTACCATCGAGATTCTGCCCGATGCTCCCGTTCCGGCTATGGACGACAAAACCACCTACGCCATCCTGTCCCTCTTGACCCTCGTCCGCGACGGCGTCCTGTCCATGTCCGCCTACGTAAGGGGTCTGGTGGCTCACTCACGCAACCTGGGTATTATCCAGACCCTCACCGACGGAGAAGGGAAGTCCAACGCCGTGAAATTCTCCATGTCCACCCGCTCCGCATCGGGTAACCATCTGGATGACTCCGAGCGTGAGTTGTCGGCTTTGGCCGCCGTTCTGGGCGGTGAGGCCACCCACCGCGCCCGCTATCCCGGCTGGGACTACGCCCCCGTTTCCCCTCTGCGCGACCTCTGGACCAAGGTCAGCGAGGAGATCTACGGCGTTACCCCCCGTATCGAGGTCATCCACGCGGGTCTTGAGTGCGGTATCCTCTGCGATAAGCTGGGGGAAATGGACATTATTTCGGTGGGCCCCGACATGAAGGATATCCACACCCCTCGGGAGATGCTGTCCATTCCCTCGGTGGAGCGAACCTACCGATTGGTCTGCGAGACCATTCGCAGGCTTGCATGACGGATTATGACGCTTTTCGGAAAATTATGAGAATAAATTTTCACAAAAAGAAGGGGTTTAGTGCTGTAAAGTCATAAAATCCCTTGACAATTGAAGCGGTTTTGTGTATAATATAAGATGACCCCGCCCGATTTCTTTACGGAACGGGCGGGCTTTTGATTTTATTTTTGAAAAAGGAGGTGTATAAACATGGATCCGATTGAAATTCTGATCACGGTGATCGTTGGCATTGTATGTCTGGCCGTGGGCGGTCTGGTGGGTATCCTCTACCGCAAGCACGTGGCCGAGGCCAAGATCGGCACTGCCGAGCAGAAGGCCAAGGAGCTGGTCGCCGAGGGCGCAAAGCAGGCTGAAACCCTGAAGAAGGAAGCTCTGCTGTCCGCTAAGGAAGAGATCATGCGCCAGAAGAACGACATGGAGCAGGAGATCAAGGAGCGCCGCGCCGAGGTTTCCCGCACCGAGTCCCGTCTTTCCAAAAAGGAAGAGAATCTGGACAAGAAGAGCGAGCAGCTGGACAAGAAGAACGAGCAGCTGGACAAGAAGCTCAAGGAATGCGACGCTGTCCGTGAGCAGATCGACGCCACCCTGGAAGAGCAGAGATTCACTCTGGAGAAGGTTTCGGGCTATACCGCCGAGCAGGCCAAGGCCGAGCTGGTTGCCGAGCTGGACGAAGAGATCCGTCATGAGCAGGCACAGCGCATCGTGGAACTGGAAGCCCAGTACCGTGAGGAGGCCGACGATAAGGCCTGCCGCATCATGGCTCTGGCCATTCAACGTTGCGCCGGTGACTTTGTCGCCGAATCCACCATTTCTTCGGTGACTCTGCCCAGCGAGGAGATGAAGGGCCGCATCATCGGCCGCGAGGGACGGAACATCCAGAAGCTGGAAACTCTGACGGGCGTTGAGCTCATCATCGACGATACCCCCGAGGTCATCACCATTTCGGGCTTCGATCCCATCCGCCGCGAGGTTGCCAGGCTGGCTCTGGAAAAGCTCATCGCGGACGGCCGTATCCATCCCACCCGTATCGAGGAAATGGTGGAGAAGGCCAAGAAGGACGTGGACGCCGCCATCAAGCAGGCAGGCGAGCGCGCAACCTTCGAGGTGAATATCCATGGCATCAATCCCGACCTGGTTCGTTTGCTGGGTCGTCTGCGTTACCGCACCAGCTACGGACAGAACGTGCTCCAGCACTCCATTGAGGTGGCCATTCTGGCCGGCATCATGGCTGAGGAGCTGGGCGTTGATCCTGTTCTGGCTCGCAGAGCGGGACTTCTGCACGACATCGGCAAGGCCTTCCCCTACGACGTGGAGGGATCCCACGTGCAGATCGGCGTGAATACCGCCAAGAAGTACAAGGAGGGCCGTGACGTGGTCCATGCCATTGAGGCCCACCACGGAGACGTGGAGCCCCAGACCGTCATCGCCGTGCTGGTTCAGGCCGCCGACGCTATTTCGGCCGCCCGTCCCGGTGCTCGCCGCGAGGACATGGAGAACTACATCAAGCGTCTGGAGAAGCTGGAGGAGATCGCCGAGGGCTTCAACGGAATTGAAAAGGCATTCGCCATTCAGGCGGGCAGAGAGCTCCGCGTGATGGTCAAGCCCGACGCCGTTCACGACGAGGAGATGCCGCTCATCGCCCGTCAGATGGCAGAAAAGATCCAGGAAGAGGTCAAGTACCCCGGCCAGATCAAGATCAACCTGATCCGCGAGAGCCGCGCGACGGATTACGCCAAGTAACCGTTCCCCGAGTCTTTCGCCTACCCTATTCCCTTTGGAAGAATTTTTCGAGGGACGAGCTTTATCAAATTACAGATAAGGGTGCTGTTGTCCGCACAGCCAAATGCGGTGTCCATACAGTAAACATAAAACCCCCCTGTCCATGATTGCCGCCAGGGCAGTATTCCGTAGGAATACCCCGAACGCGGTTTGGTATAAAGCGAACCGAAAACGCGCCGATATCCCTTTCGGGATGTCGGCGCGTTTGTTGTAAAGGGAAACGATTACTCTCCGCAGATCAGCAAAGCTCCGCCCTCTCCGGGCAGAACAAATTTCTCTCCACCGCGGACGGTTCTCATGGGGGACAGATCATGCTCTTCGTCCAGAAGTGACAGGGTCCACGCGCCCTCGGGAGCGGTGACGGCGGTCTCTCCGCCGAGGTTGAAGAGAAGCACCGCCCGCTTGGAGGCGTCGGCATTCCCCGCGGCCAGGGCGTAGACCGTATCGGTGAGCCGTCCGCAGGGATCGGCGTCCTCGATGGGGTACTGGTAACCCAGCCCGTAGAGCTTCCCGAAGCCGTAGAAGGTGTAGTAAGCCTTGAAGG
Organism: Clostridia bacterium; assembly: GCA_017420845.1. Classification (GTDB taxonomy): domain Bacteria; phylum Bacillota; class Clostridia; order Oscillospirales; family CAG-272; genus CAMEON01. The sequence goes on along the minus strand of JAFQOC010000042.1, from coordinate 4,677 downwards.
GGGTGCGGGTGAGGGGATTGAAAAGACCGCCGTAGGTGGATTCTATGCTTCCGTCGTAGTACATGAGCAGATCCACCGAGGAATTTTGCATGGCCACCATCACAGAACCGATGTGGGCGGCATCGGAAAGCGTCCCGCGGCGGTGGATGCCGGGGTTCCACTCGTTGAGAATGCTTTCGGTGTCGGTGAAGCCGAATTTGTCCAGCATCTCGCGGGCGTAGGCGGCGAAGGCGATGGACTCGTGGATCCCCGCGTAGGTGTGCCAGGAGAAGAAGTCCAGCGGTGCGGTGTGACCCTCGGTGGTGATGTGGGTCAAAAACTTCTCGAAAAACTCAATGAAATACCCGGTCCGCGAGGATACCCCCGAGTGAGCCGCCGCCGCGGTGTTGAGGATCTCGTAGAAGCCGCAGGAAGCGTAGCCGCCGATCTTGAGGTGGGGGAAGCGGGACTTGAGGTGGTTGGCCGCTACCTCGTAGAGGGTGAAGAATTCCTCCATGGTACCCTTCCACATGGGATTTTCAGAGGCCACGGGCTCATTGTCGGGCTCGTTCCAGATCTCCCAGTACTCGATGTCCATGTGGTAGCCGTTAGCCCAGCCCTCGTTGTAGTGGCGGATGATGTGCTCGCAGATCACTGCCCACTTGTGGGGATCGGAGGGCGGGATGGAGCGGCGGGGACCGATGGAGGGGTGGTAGTTTTCAATGGTACAGCCCAGGCGGTAGAAGGGCTTGACTCCCGCGGCGCACAGCTCCTTCAAAAGGTGATCGGTGAAGCCGAAGTCATAATTTTGGGGATCGGTGGGATCGGCGTGGAACAGAGGGAAGATGTTGACGATATCCACGAAGATGCCGCCGCCCAGAAGGCCGCCCGTGTCGTGGAGACGGGAGTAGGGGATGGCCGCCTCGGTGAGATAGTGAAAGGCATCGCAGAAGGTCCAGTGCATGGGAGCGTTATTGATGGCGTGCATGGGCTTGATCTTGCCCACGGGAGTAGAAAAATTGATATTCATGGGAACTCCTTTCGGGGGGAACAAGAGACGGCGTAGACTGCCGTCGTCAGTTCAAAATATTTCCTGCCTTGGCGTACATCTTCTCTACCGTGCGCTTCAGCTCGGGATATTCTTTCAACTCGGGGTCGTCAGTCAGCATCTCCCGGGCGTGTCCAAAGGCGTGGTTCATGAGCTCGGCGTCCGACCAGGATTCGGCCAGACGGAAGCCGCCGCTCTGACGGATACCCGCTCCGTCCGCGGGGGCGAGGAAGTCACCGGGGCCTCGCTGGACCAGATCCTTTTCGGCGATGGCGTAGCCGTCGTAGGTGGTCCGCATGACCTCCAGCCGTGCCTTAGCGGTGTCACCCCCGCCGTTTCGGATGAGGACGCAGTAGGATTTTCGACTGCCGCGGCCCACGCGGCCGCGGAGCTGATGAAGCTGGGAGAGGCCGAACCGCTCGGCGTTTTCCACCAGCATGAGGCAAGCATTAGGAACGTTTACGCCGACCTCGATGACCGTGGTGGAGACCAGCACCTGGATATCTCCCGCGGCGAAGGCGGTCATGACCTTATCCTTTTCGGTGGGCTTCATTTTTCCGTGAACGAAGGCTACCTTGAGGTCGGGAAGTCTCTCCTGCAGCTCGGCGGCGTACTGCACCGCGGCCTTCATGGGGGGAGGGGCTTGGGTTTCCACCACGGCCACGGCGGTCTGCTCCCCCCCGAAATTGGCGGAGAGGGGAATGAGGGCGGCGTCCTCCTCTTCGGCCTCCTCCACGGCGGGACAGACCACGTAGACCTGCCCTCCCGCCTCCACGTTCTTGCGGATGAAGGCGTCCAGCCGCGCGCGGTAGCTCTCGTCCACCACAAAGGTATCCACCCGCTGACGGCCGGGGGGCATCTCGTCAATGCGAGAGACCTCCAGGTCTCCGTACATGACCAGAGCCAGGGTGCGGGGGATGGGGGTGGCGGACATGACCAGCAGATGGGCGTTTTGATTCTTTTCGGACAAGGTTGCCCGCTGATTCACACCGAAACGGTGCTGTTCGTCGGTGACCACCAGGCCGGGGGCGGCGAAGGTGACCCCCTCGGACAGGAGAGCTTGGGTGCCGATGACCACATCCAGACGCTTGGTGGGATCCTCGGCAGCGAGGGCGGCGTAAATTTTTCTCTTTTGGGCGGCGGGAGTGTGCCCCGTCAGGAGAGCGCCGCGGATGCCCAGCCTTTCAAAGAGGGGGAGGAGATCGGCGGCGTGCTGGGTAGCGAGGATCCCCGTGGGAGCCATGAGGGCGGCCTGCCTCCCCGCCTTGACGGCGATATACATGGCGGCGGCGGCGCAGACCGTCTTACCGCATCCCACGTCACCCACGATCATGCGGTTCATGGCGGTGTCAGAGGCCAGATCCCGGCGGAGATCGGCGAGAGCGCGGCTCTGGGCACCCGTGAGGGCGTAGGGAAGGGCTCTCAAAAACTCACCCATGACGGCATCGCTGACCGAGCAGACGGGAGCCCCCGTCACCTGGGCGGAGCGGCCCGCCGTGCCCAGCCCCAGGGCGAAGCGGAAGAATTCGTCAAAGGCCAGCCGTCTTTTGGCGATGTGGAGGCTTTGGAAATCCTCCGGGGCGTGGATCTGGCGCAGGGCGTAGCCCAAGGTACACAGTCCCTCGGCGGCACGGATGGATTCGGGTAAGGGATCCTCCACCATGCCGGTGGCGGGGAGACTCTGGCGGACATGGTCGGTGAGCATCTTGTTGGAGATGCCCTCGGTCAAGGGGTAAACGGCGTAGAGGGGGGGCAGGGGACGGCTCTCCACGAAGGGCTCGAAGGCGGGGGCGGTCATGGTGTAGCGATCCTTTCCCGCGGCCTCCACCCGTCCGTAAAAGCGGAAAACACCGCCTACCGAAAAGGTATTGCGGAGGAATTCCTGGTTGAAAAAGGTGATGTCGCAGCTGCCGCTTTCGTCGAAGGCTCGGAATTTCAGCAGGGTCATCCGCCCCTTGACACGGGTGACCCTCGGCTCGGTGGAGACGGTCAGAAGGGTGGCCATGCGGGCCTTACCCATTTTGTAGGTCTCGTCGCGGGACTCGGCCAGGGCGCGAATATCTCCACGGTGCTCGTAGGCGCGGGGGAAGTGGTAGAGAAGATCCTCCACGGTATAGACCCCCATTTTGTTGTAGGCGGCCTTACGGGTGGGGCCTACGCCCGATAAGGCTTCTATGGGGGTGTGCAGGTAGGGCATGGGAGTCTCCTTTCCATGAGCGTTGCGGAGGGGGATCAGTCTTCCCCGTCGGGCAGGGCTTCAATGCGGGCAAGAGCCTCCTCCCGGGCAAGCAGGATATTCCTTCCCTGACGGCTTCCGGGATCGGGGCTTACAATGCCCAGCTCCTCCAGGGTGTTGATCAGATCAGAGGCTCTGCCGTATCCGATACATAGATGGCGTTGGAGAAGGGTGGTGCCGACGCATTCATAGGAGCAGATCACCTTTACAGCTTGGTATAGCAGCTCCTTTCTGCTCAGAAGGCGGACCGGTACGTCACTGAGTACGTCACCGAACCAATCCTCCTCATCGCAGGCAGGGATTGCTTTTGGAGCGTCCCTTTCATCCGGGGTATCGTCCTCATAGGAAAAAGAAGGGATCGTAGGTTCCTCCTCCGTGTCCTCCAGCTCCCGGCAGAGGTAGCGGATCACACGGATGGCGGCCTCCCGGGGGGAGACGAGAGCATGGCGGTGACCGTCCTCATCACGGATGGAAACAATCTCCAGCTGGATGAACAGATCTGCGATCTGGGCGGCTTGGCTGTACCCGATCAGCAGAGTCCGTTGCACCCGGCCCGTGGTAAAGGGTGTAATCTCATCCAATCGCTCGGCGGCCTCGATCTTTTTATACAGCCAGCCGTTCAGTATGGGATTGTCGGGCTTCATATATACGGTCTCCTTTCTCCGCACGGCGTAATTATCTCTTGACAAATTACGGGGCGTCATGTATAATATACCTATATTATACTCCAAGGAGGCTCTTATGTCAAGAGGTATCATTGTTTTGGACGCGGGCCACGGTCAGTTTGGCAATCCCTATCCCCTTTTGGAAAACACCTACGAGGGTACTCAGAATTTCCTGCTTGCCGGTAAGCTGAAGGCTTGTCTGGAGGCCAAGGGCTTTACGGTTCTGCTTACCCGCAACCGCATCGAGGACGATCCCTCTCTGGAGGAGCGGGGCAAGCTGGCCGGGGACAATCACGCGGTCCTGTTCTTGTCCATTCACTCCAACGCGCCCGGGTCGGCAACCTCCAAGGAGGCTTACCACGCCGTCCGCGGCTCGGAGGTCTACTATTCTTTGGCGGACGTAGAGCGCAACGCCGAGATCGCCCGCGCCTTGAATGCCGCTGTGGTCACCACCATGAACACCACCGACCGCGGTATCAAGACCCGTACCTATCCCGATCAGCCCGGCATCAATTACTACGGCGTTCTTCGTCACTCCGCCGCCTACGGCTGTCCCACCGCCTTCATTATTGAGCACGGCTTCCACACCAATCCCGAGGATGCCGCATTCCTCGCCAGCGACGAATGTCTGCAGAGGCTGGCTGAGGCTGAGGCGGAGGTCATTGACAGAGTCCTGTAAATTGCAGGGTAACTATTCAGTCAACTTTCAAATTTGGGTTTATCGGTGCGTTGGGGTGCAGCTATGCGGG
>JAFQOC010000377.1 GCA_017420845.1 Clostridia bacterium | reverse complement strand
GGCGCTCCAGGGCGGTATCCTTCTCGATATACTTGCTGTACTCGGTCAGGGTAGTGGCGCCGATGATCTGCACCTCTCCGCGGGAGAGAGCGGGCTTTAGGATATTAGCGGCGTTGACCGAGCCCTCGGCTTCACCCGTGCCCACGATGTTGTGGACCTCGTCGATGACCAGGATCACGTTCCCCTCGGACTTGACCTCCCCGAGGAGCCCCAGAATGCGGGACTCAAACTGGCCGCGGAACTGGGTTCCCGCCACCAGTGCGGTGAGATCCACCAGATAGATCTCCTTATTCTTCAGCTTGTAGGGCACGTCTCCCTTGGCCATACGGATGGCCAGAGCCTCGGCAATGGCGGTCTTACCTACGCCGGGCTCGCCGATGAGACAGGGGTTGTTCTTCTGACGGCGGCAGAGGATCTGGGTCACCCGGGCCAGCTCACGCTCACGGCCCACAATGCGGTCCAGCTTCCCTGCCCTTGCGGCCTCGGTGAGGTTGCGGCAGTAGGTGGTCAGATACTTCAGCTCCTTCCGCTCACCCTCCTTGGACTTGCCTGTCCGCTTACCGCCGCCCTTGCGGCCTTGGGGCGCGGGGGTGCCGTCTCCGGCCATATCTCCGCCGAACAGCTCACCCAGACCTCCTTCTCCGAACAGGCTGGGCATGTCAATGGCGGGAGCGCCGCCATCCTCGACGCCATCCTGCTCCGAGGGAGTGGCCATCATGCTGTTCATGGACTCCTCCATGGACTCGATCTGCTCGGCGGTGAGCCCCATTTTACCGGCAATACCGTCCAGCATGTTGTTCACGGGAAGCCCCATCTCCTTGGCGCAGCGCATGCACAGGCCCTCGGAGGTGCGGTTTCCGTTTTCCATTTTCGTAATGAATACCACAGCGATGCGCTTGTGGCATCGGGCACACATAACCATATATTTCACTTGTTGGGAATGACCCAACGGACTCCTTTGCTTGGGGTAGCGGATTAAAAACTAATCCAGGATATATCATACCACTTTTCGGGGAGATTGTCAAGGGGGGCGAAAGAGACCGCGGCAAAAAACTACGTCTCGGGTGACGCAATCCCTCTTGTGTACCGCAAAATAACTTGACATTTTCCGCGCAATCTGGTATAATATAATGGATTGTAAATTTTTCCCCGCCCGCTTTCAACGGGCAGAAAGGATCACCATATGACATACGTCGTCTCCAACCTCCACGGACACTTTGAGGAGTACAAGACCCTGCTCCAAACCATCAAGTTCAACGCCGACAGAGACGTTCTCTACGTTCTGGGCGACATCGTGGACTACGGTCCCGAGCCCATGGCCCTCATTGAGGACATGAGCTACCGCCTCAACGTCCTCCCCATCGCCGGCGAGCACGATTTCACCGCCGTGAAAATGCTGACAGGCTACGAAAAAATGCAGTCGGGCGAGGCCGTGGACGGCGATTTCATCACCGACATGACCGAATGGGTCAAGGACGGCGGAGAGCCCACCCTGTCGGGCTACCGCGCCCTGAACCCGGATATGCAGGAGGGCGTCATCGACTACCTGTCGGACATGCCCCTCTACGAGGAGGTCACGGTGAACGGCCGCGACTATCTCCTGCTCCATCAGGGCATTTACGATTTCACCCCCGACGTGGAGCTGGACTGGCTGGAGCCCGAGGACTTCTTCTCGGAGGCGCTGGATCCCACCGCCAAGTATTTCGAGGACAAGACCATCATCGTAGGCCACACCCCCACCACCGAGTCGGGCGGCGGTGCCGACCGCATCTTCTACGGCAACGGCACCATCTTCATCGACTGCGGTCTGGGCAGAGGCGGCCGTTTGGGTTGCCTGCGTCTGGAGGACGGTAAGGAGTTCTATGTCTAAGCAGAAAAACAATCGAAACGACAAGCCCGAGGCGGTGACGGTCACGATCCATGACCTGAACAACCTCGGTTGCGGCGTGGCCAGAATGCCCGCGGGCACTCCCGACGAAGGGCTTGTGGTGTTTATCAAGGGCACCGTCACGGGGGACGTGGTACAGGCGCAGATCATCAAGCGCACCAAGTCCTTCTGCGTGGGCAAGCTCCTGGAGATCGTGACTCCCTCCCCCATGCGGGCGGAGGAGGAGTTCTGTACCGCTCCCGAGGCCTGCGGCGGTTGCGTGTACCGTCATTTGAAGTACGAGGACGAGCTGATCTCCAAGCATTCCCGCGTGGAAAAGGCCTTCCGTCAGGCAGGGCTTGCCGACGTGGTCATCCGCCCCGTGCTGACCGTGAAGCGGGACGGCGAGCACGTAACCCGTGGCTACCGCAATAAGGGGATGTACCCCGTCAGACAGGGAAAGAACGGAATGGAAGCAGGCTTCTACGCCGCCAAAACCCACAAGGTGATTCCCTGCTTTGACTGCGCCCTCCAGCCCGACGCCTTTGGTGAGCTGGTTCGCGCGGTATGCAAGCTCTGTGACAAGTACCGCGTGACGGCTTACGATGAAGAAACGGGTAAGGGCACTCTGCGCCACATCTACCTCCGCGCCGCCGCTGACGGCACTACCCTGCTCACTCTGGTCATCAACGAGCCCCGCCTGCACCCCAAGGCCTCCGAGGGACTGGTGCACGAGCTGGTGGGCCGCTTCCCCAAGCTGTGCGGGATCCTGCTCAACATCAACCGCGAGAACACCAACGTGGTACTGGGAGATCGGTTCGTGACCCTGTGGGGCAAGGACTATCTGGAGGACACCCTCTGCGGCAAGCGGCTCCGTTTGTCGGCGGGGTCCTTCTATCAGGTCAACCACGACGCCGCCGAGCTGCTCTACGACACCGCCGCCGACATGGCGGGGCTGACGGGCACCGAACACCTCCTTGACCTCTACTGCGGCGCGGGGAGCATCGGCCTGTCCATGTCTGACCGCGTGGCCGACGTGACGGGGATCGAGATCATCCCCGAGGCGGTGGAGTGCGCCCGTGTCAACGCCCGCCTCAACGGGCTGGATGAGACCCGCGCGCGGTTCTTCTGCGGGGATGCGTCCGACGCGCATAAATTCCTGGCCGCCGCCGAGGAAAACGGCGCCCCCTCACCCGATCTGGTGGTGATCGACCCGCCGAGAAAGGGTACCACGAGAGAGCTGATCTCCGAGATCGCCGCAAGGGACATCAAGAGAGTGGTATATATCTCCTGTGAGCCGGAGACGCTGGGGAGAGATTGCGCCATTTTCAAGGAGTTTGGCTATGAGATCGGGGAGGTCCAGCCGGTGGATCTTTTCCCCCGCACCGGCCATGTAGAGAATGCCGTTTGTCTCACGAGAAAGCTGTAATATTTGTAAGGCCCGGCCTCCCGGATGATATCATAATTGCGGACCGTCGAGGACGCCGGTCCCTACAAGATTGTGTGCAAATTCGAAATTCACCCCATGAAAGGAAAACTGCCATGAAAACGACCCAAGAACAAAATTTCGAAAGAGAATTGCCCGCGGGCTACAAGCAGGCTCTGTACATCAATGCCAAGGATCCCAAATTCGGTATCATCTTCAACCTGATCGCACTGGCGGTCCTGGCCGTCGTCATGGTCCTTGCCTTCCTTGCCCTGCGTCTGGGCGGCAAGCTGTCCTCCGACATACTGGACATGGAATACGCTCAGTTCCTGATTGCGTACGCAGTCTTCTTTGGATCCATGATCGGGTATATTGTGCTGCACGAGCTTGTGCACGGCGCCGCGTATAAGTCCTTGACGGGAGAGAAGCTGACCTTCGGTCTGAGCTGGAGCTGCGCCTTCTGCGGAGTCCCGAACATATATACCTACCGCAGAACCGCTTTGATTTCGGTCGTGGCTCCCTTTGCCCTTTTCACGCTTCTGATGCTTCCGCTCCTGATCATTCTCTACTTCGTCAGTCCGTTGTATTTCCTGATCGTAGCCTTTATTTTCGGCCTGCACGTCGGCGGCTGCAGCGGAGATCTGTACGTGCTCTACCTGCTTACGGCCCGGTTCAAGGACAAAAAGGTTCTGATGCGTGACACGGGGCCCGAGCAGTTCTTTTACGTTCCGGAGGGGGAGAATTCGATTTCTTTGGAGTCATGATCTTAGCTATTTTAACATCCTCATGATGATCGCGGGCACCATGGGTATCGTGACTCTGTTCATCGAGTCCAAGATGCCCATGCGGATCGCCGACGTCATGCTGTCCAAGTTTGGGAACGTCAAGATGGCCATCGTGGCTATGGCGGTGCTGGCGGGCGTGGTGTCAGCCTTCGTGGACAACGTGGCCACCGTGCTCATGATCGCTCCCATCGCCCTGGCGGTATGCAAGAAGCAGGGTATGTCCCCCGTC
>JAFQOC010000376.1 GCA_017420845.1 Clostridia bacterium | reverse complement strand
GAAGACGGTGCGGAGCGGTCTGTCCGCGGGACGTGTCCAATCGGTGGCTACCAAGATCATTGTGGACAGAGAGAACGAGATCCGCGCTTTTGTGCCTGAGGAGTACTGGACCATCGATGCGACTCTGATCCCCGCTGAGGGCAAGCCCTTTACGGCACGCTTTTACGGCACTCACGCAGGCAAGATGCGCTTGACCTGTGAGGAGGAGGCTATGAAGGTGGTGCGTGCTGTGGAGAATCAGCCCTTTACCGTGGACAGCGTCAAGCGTTCTACCCGTAAGAAGAATCCCGCTCCCCCCTTCACCACCTCTACCATGCAGCAGGAGGCCTCCCGCAAGCTGGGCTTCCAGTCCCAGCGAGTTATGCGTGTGGCGCAGGAGCTTTACGAGGGTGTAAATCTGGGCTCCGAATTCGGTGGTGTCCAGGGTTTGATTACCTACATGCGTACCGACTCTCTCCGCGTCTCGGCCGATGCTCAGACCGCCGCCGCTACCCTTATCAAGGAGAAGTACGGCGACCGCTACTATCCCGAGACTCCCCGTGTGTATAAGACCCGTGCTTCTGCTCAGGACGCCCACGAGGCCATTCGCCCTGCCCGCGTGGAAATCGAGCCCGCTATGGTTCGGAAGCAGCTCTCCAGCGATCAGTACCGTCTCTACAAGCTCATTTGGGAGCGCTTCATTGCCAGCCAGATGGAGTCCGCCGACCTGGCTGTCCTGACCATGGACTTCGAGTGCAAGAGCTATCTCTTCCGCACCAGCGGCTATACCGTCACCTTCCCCGGATACATGGCCGTGTATGAGGAATCCGTAGACGAATCCCACCGCACTCACGCCGACGAGCCCGAGGAGCAGAAGGATCTCCGCATCCCCGCTCTTACCGAGGGCCAGACGCTGCAATCCGATGGTATCGATCCTGCCCGTCATTTTACCGAGCCTCCGCCCCGTTACACCGAGGCATCCCTCATCAAGCTTCTGGAGGAAAAGGGGATTGGACGACCCTCCACTTTCGCCACCATCATCACCACCATTATTTCCCGCGGCTACGTCAAGCGCGAGGCCAAATCTCTGGTCCCCACCGAGCTGGGTGAGGTCACCAACACCATCATGATCCGGAGCTTCTCCACGGTGGTGGATGAGCAGTTCACCGCCCGCATGGAGGACGAGCTGGATAACATCGAAGCCGGCCAGATCGAAATGGAGACCGTGCTGGCCCGTTTCTGGAGTAGCTTTGAAAAGCAGCTGGTGACGGCTGAGGAAACCATTGGTAGCATCAGCGTCACTCTCCCTGTGGAGACCACCGATATGATTTGTGATAAGTGCGGCGCCCAGATGATCGTCAAGAATGGCCGTTTCGGTAAATTCGCCGCTTGTCCCAATTATCCTACCTGCAAGAACACCAAGCCTCTGACTCCCGCCAACGGAGGGACCGGGGAGACTGCCGCCCAGCAAAAATCCCCCGATGCTTCCGAGAACGGAAAGAAGGACGAGACCGTCACGGATATGGTCTGTGAGAAGTGCGGTGCGCCCATGGTGCTTCGCAACGGCCGCTACGGCAGCTTCTACGCCTGTTCCTCCTATCCTACCTGTAAATTCACCAAGCCCAAGACCCGCGACATTGGCGTGGCCTGCCCCAAGTGCTCTGCTAAGCTGGTCATGAAAACGGGACGGAATAAGACGGTGTTCTACAGCTGCGAGCGCTATCCCGATTGTGATTTCTCCTCTTGGGATTTGCCTACCGCTGAGACCTGCCCCACCTGCGGTCAGATGCTCTTCCGCAAGAAGGGCAAGGCTCTGTTGGTTTGCCACGACAAGGCCTGCGGTTATTCCCGCGAGGTTGAGCCTATGGCAGAAAATCCCGTCGAGGAGTAAGGCTATGGCACACATCAACGTTTACGGCGCGGGGCTGGCGGGCAGTGAGGCCGCCTGGCAGGCGGCGCAAAGGGGTGTGCAGGTCACCCTCTACGAGATGAAGCCCAAAAAGTTCACCCCCGCCCACCATAGCGAGGGCTATGCCGAGCTGGTTTGCTCCAACTCCCTGCGCTCCAACCGCGTTACCGTGGCGTCCGGACTTCTGAAGGAGGAGCTTTCCCGCATGGGCTCCCTCATTATGGAGGCCGCTCGGGCGACACAGGTGCCCGCCGGTTCTGCCCTGGCGGTGGATCGGGACAAGTTCTCGGCTTATATCACTGAAAAAATCAAAAGCCATCCCCTCATCACCGTGGTGGAGGAGGAGATCACCGCTCTTCCCGCCGAAGGAATCACCGTGGTGGCCACGGGACCTCTGACCTCGGATGATTTCGCCGATTGGCTCAAGGACAACCTGGTGGGAGAGGGACTCCATTTTTTCGACGCGGTTGCCCCCATCGTGGATGCCTCTACCATCAATATGGACGTGGCCTTCTTCGCTTCCCGTTACAATAAGGGGGACGCCGATTACATCAACTGCCCCATGACAAGGGAGCAGTACGATGCCTTTTATCATGCTCTTATCACGGCCGAGGAGGCTGAGCTGAAGGACTTTGACAAGGATCTTAAGGTCTTTGAGGGCTGTATGCCTGTGGAGGTCATGGCCAAGCGCGGTTACGATACCCTGCGTTACGGACCCTTGAAGCCCGTGGGACTGGTGGATAGCCGTACCGACGCCCGCTCCTACGCCGTGGTTCAGCTTCGCCGCGAGGATCGGGAGGGAACCATGTACAACCTGGTGGGCTTCCAGACACACCTGACCTTTCCGGCCCAGAAGCGTGTGTTCTCCATGATCCCCGGTCTGGAGAATGCCGATTTCCTTCGCTACGGTGTCATGCACCGCAACACCTATCTCCCCTCTCCCGACCTGCTGGATGCCGATTATCGACTCCGTCGGGGCTATGGTCAGGGTCAGGTCTTCTTTGCCGGACAAATGACAGGTGTGGAGGGCTACATTGAATCCACGGGCTCAGGCTTTGTGGCAGGGCTGAATGCCGCCCGCATGGCGCTTGGATTGGATCCCGTGATCTTCCCCCGGACCACCATGATCGGTGCCATGGCACACTATATTAGCCACGGCAGCCTCGGAGACTTCGTCCCCATGAACGCCAATTTCGGCATTATTCCTTCGCTGGAGACCCGCGTCGAGGGCGGCAAAATCGCTCGCTACGAGGTGTACGCCGCCAGAGCCCTGGAGGCCATCGACGGGGTGATGGAGACGGTGCGAGAAGGGAAGCAGTAAAGAAAATTGCAGTTTATCGGTGCGTTGGGTTGCGACGACGCAACGGGGTGCAGGGGCGAAGCCCCGGCACAAAAGCGCGAGGGGGGCGGTGTCGGAGGGGCTTTTCTCCATGCCGCACCACGGACAAATGCTGCTTTAGCGGCATTTGTAAGCCGCAACAAGCAACTTCGAATCTTTGTCTACTTTCGTGTTGCGGCG
>JAFQOC010000375.1 GCA_017420845.1 Clostridia bacterium | reverse complement strand
ATCTGCTCGGTGGACGGCGAGGAAAAGCTCTTCATGGGCGTCTGCGAGGGCCGCCCCAAGATGGAGCAGGTCTCGGTGGACGTCACCGCCCTGACCACCACCTACGTATTCACCGACGGTAGTATCGACCTGACCGTTCGCTTCACCACCCCCCTCCTCCCCGACGATCTTACCCTCATGACCCGCCCCGTGGGCTATATCGCCCTGTCCTACAAGTCGGTGGACGGCAAGGACCACACCGTCACCGCCTCGGTCCTGGCCTCCGAGGAGTTCGTCATGAACAAGAAGGGGGACGATACCACCGAAAGAGAGATCCTTTCCGTAGCCGGTATGCCTACCGTCAGGATGGGCAAGACCAACCAGACCCCCCTGAACCGCTCGGGAGACGACCTCCGCATCGAGTGGGGCTACCTCTACCTCACCGCTCCCAAGGGCGAGGTCCACCACTTCGTCTGCGAGCAGGACAAAATGGCCTACATCATGGGCACCGTCCCCGTGACCGCGAATGGTACTTCCCTGCTCCTGCTGGCCTACGACGATTGCCGCGCCTCCATCCAGTATTTCGACGAGACCCTTTCCTCGGTCTGGAACCAAAACGGGGAGACCATCGAGTCCGCCATTGAAGCCGCGTACAACGAATACGATTCTATCATAGCCCGCTGTGACGCCTTCTCAGACAAGCTCTACTGCGACGCCACCCGCGCGGGCGGTGTGCAGTACGCCGAAATGCTGTCTCTGGCCTACCGCCAGGCCATCTCCGCCCACAAGTGCGTGGTGGATACCGAGGGCAAAATTCTGTTCATCTCTAAGGAGTGCTTCTCCAACGGCTGTGCCGCCACGGTGGACGTCTCCTACCCCTCCATCCCCCTGTTCCTGCTCTACAATCCCGAGCTGGTCAAGGGCATGGCCCGCCCCATCTTCAAGTACGCCGAGAGCGAGGCCTGGCCCTTTGACTTCGCCCCCCACGACTGCGGCCGATACCCCCTGGTCAACGGCCAGGTCTACGGCAACAACGCCCTCCATATGCAGATGCCCGTGGAGGAGTGCGGCAATATGCTGGTGATGGTCACCACCGCCGCCATCGCCGAAAAGGATATTTCCTTCGCCGAGGCCCACTGGGACACCCTGTCCGACTGGGTCAAGTACCTCCTGCAGTACGGTGAGGACCCCGAGAACCAGCTCTGCACCGACGATTTCGCGGGTCACCTCGCCCACAACTGTAACCTCTCCATCAAGGCCATCATGGGTGTGGCTTGCTTCGGTCTCCTCCACCGCATGAAGGGAGGCGAGGCCGAGTACGAGCACTACATGGCCGAGGCCCGCCGCATGGCGGCATCCTGGGCCGACCGCGCCGCCAACGGGGACGGCTCCTACCGCCTGGCCTTCGACCGCCCCGGCACCTACTCCATGAAGTACAACGCCGTGTGGGATAAGCTCTTCGGCACGAATATCTTCCCCGCCGAGGTGCTGGAGAGCGAGGTACAGACCAACTTCACCCGCTTCAAGCCCTACGGTATGCCCCTGGACAACCGCGCCGACTACACCAAGTCGGACTGGTTGGTCTGGACCGCCACCCTCCTGCAGAGCGATGCCGACTTTGAGCGGTATATCGCCCCCCTGTGGACCTCCTACCACTTCACCCGCCACCGCGTCCCCATGACCGACTGGTACGACACCATCGGCGCCGATCACATCCACTTCCAGAACCGCACCGTCATCGGTGGCCTGTTCATCAAGCTCCTGGAGTGGTCGGGGAAGATGAAGGTCTGATATTTTGCTCCGTATATGGCGACACCGCCTCCTTTGGGGGCGGTGTTCCTATTTTTGAGTAGAATTGCATCCTGCCGGCATAGAGCGCAATTCGCCTTTTTGGATAGTTTCGTTGGGCAAAAACGCAATTTACACAACCGGCAAGCAAGAAAAATCATATTCCATCCTCCAAACAATATCTTGCAAGTTGTATGCAAATGTGTTATACTATGCGTGTAAGCGATCAAAGCCAAGGAGGTTTACCATGAATCTGAATCAGAATATTGCCCTCTACCGCAAGCACTGCGGATACACACAGGAGCAGTTGGCCGAGCGGTTGGGTGTATCGGCGCAGTCGGTGTCCAAGTGGGAGAACGGGGTCTCCAACCCCGACATTTCCCTTCTGCCCGATCTGGCTACCGCTTTAGGGGTGGACGTCAACGCCCTCTTTGCCGAACAGCCCGCTGTGCCCCAAGACTTCGCCATCACCGACCTGCCGAATCTATGTTATGAAGCCGCTTCCGACCTCTTCTGTGATGCCCACCACCGCTTTTACGGTGCCAAAGGGGCTGTGACTCAAGAAGAATATCGCCGCCGTGGGAAGGCATACCGACAAAAGCTGGCGGGGCCGCCCTCCCTGTGCGGGTATATGTTTGCCGAGGGAGACACCGCCCACGGCGCGGTGCTGTTATCCGACGCCTTGACCTGCATCGACCGCAGCTACGGAAGCAAGGACTCCACGCTCCTGTTTGATCTCGATAAAGCAGGTGAACTCCTTTCGGTGCTGGGCAAGCCCAACAACCGCCGTGTGCTCAAGCTGATCTATGAACGGCAGATCCGCGGCGGAGAAGGAGAAACCGATCTCACCCCCGAGGAGACCGCCGCTGAAACCGGGCTTACCGTAAGCGAGATCAATGAGGCCGTAGTGGAGCTTCGTCACGTCGCGCTTCTGGACGAGCATGAACGGATCGAAAACAGCACGTATAAAAAGGAGTTTTGCACACTCTATGCACAGGATTATGTGATCCCCGTTTCCATCCTCCGCCTCGCCTATATCCATGCCTCCCATATGACCATGTCCGCGCTGATGTATTTTGACGCCGTGGGCGGCGGTAGCTTCATAAAAGAGACTCCATAAACGAAATACCGTCATACGAAAAAAACGGATGCCACCCCTCACGGTAGCATCCGTTTTCCTTTATGTGACAGTCGTTTTTTACTCCACCTCAACCACGCCGTCTTCCTTGACGGTGATCTTCATGCCGTCCTTGACGTAGGCCAAAAACTCATCGCCCAGGCAGTCCACGACGGGCATGGACACGCCGTCCACCCAGACGTCGGCCAGGATGGCACCGGCGGCGGCCAGGGAGTCGATGTGGTTGGCGAACAGCATACAGGCGGGGTTCTTCTCCATGGCGCAGGCGCAGTAGAGGACCAGGCCGCCCGTGGTGGAGCCGATGGTCTGGGGCAGGCAGAGGGCCTTGCCGATCATGGGCTTGCCGTGGAGATCCTTGTTGTTCTGGTCGCCGCACTTGACTTCCTTATCGCCGAACTGGAGGGCCATCTGGAAGGAGGCCAGGGTGTTGAAGCCTTCGGTGGTGACGAGTGCCTCGGCGGTGCAGGTGCCGGGGGCTACGACTCTTCCCTTGAACTGTTTCATATCACTTTTCCTCCTTGGTAATGGCGTTCAGGATCTCCGCGTCGGTGTAGTAGCGGGAGCTGGTATAGGTGCGGAGCTTGTTGGACGAGGTGATGACGGGCATCTTCTTGCACAGAGGATTGTTCATGTACATCAGCGGGCAGATGTAGGAGGTGATGACCCCCGTAGCCTTCAGTCTGGCGGCGTAATCCGTCTTGTTAAAGGCCTCCAGCACCTTGGGGGCGGCGGTGAGGACGGTGGGGATCAGGACCTTCTTGTGCCCGCTTGCCTTCAGACCCGCCTCGATTTTGTCGGTCCAGTCCTTGAGCTGCTCCAGAGAGAGGTGAGGACAGCCCACGAAGCAGAGCTTGGGGGTGGCGTCGGGATCCTTCCACATGACGGGGTAGTTGGCCTGGACGCGGGCCAGCTCGGCGTCGTCGATGATATACTCCTTGGCACCCTCGGCGATGAGGGACTCACCCAGCTCCACGGCCTCGGGAGTGAGGTTTGCGATGTGGTACAGACCCACCGCGCCGTTGGAGGCGGTGGCCGCGCCGAAGTCCTTCAGGTAGGAGCAGGCGGCGTCGTTCAGCTCGGTCCCGATCCATTGGTCAAGACCCACCACGTAGGGCACGTCCTCCATGACCTTCATACCGATGGCCGAGCCCAACAGCTGTGCCTCGGGCTTCCCTGTGGTCTGAACCTTGACCACCCAGGTAGCCTTTCTGCCCTCGTCGGTCAGCAGACCGAAGTAAGGCACGTAGCCCACGATGGAGCCCATGATGTCGATAATGCCCGAGTTGCGGTTGCAACGGGCTCCCAGCACCGAGTTGGCGTAGACCACGGCGCTCGATTCTGCCCAAGAGAGGATATCCCCCTTCTTCGGCTTGTTGCCCACCTCGTCCATGTAGCAGGTGCAGGAGAAGGCGTCCTTATCCATGAGACCCAGCTTTTCGAGCTGCTCCTCGTAGTAGTCCTGCTTGGTGTACATGAACTTGTTGAAGACGAAATTCTGGAGGAAATTGGCAGGGACGTTCTTGTCCAGAGGGCGGGGGTCCACCGAGAACTTCTGCTCTGAGCAGACACCGGCATCCAGTAGCTGCTGCATGAGATCGTACACGGGGGACATGACCTTCAGACCGAAGGAGGTCACCAGATGGTTGTAGGTAGAGGTGATGGGGACCAGCTTCTCGGCCTCGAAGGCGTCGCCGTACATCACCAGGGTCTTCATGACCTTGGCCAGGGTCTCACCCTTTTCGCCGTTGAGAATGGCCTGTTGCTCTTGTGTCAGGATCATATCAAAAGCTCTCCTTTTTCAAATTGAATCCGGATTTTCTCCGCTTACGCGTCGAAAATCTACCGACACGTTTCTCAAAGAGAAACATTTCACATTGCGAAGCAATATTTCACTCGTCCGTAGCTCCGCTACGGACGAATTTCACTGCGGCAAAGCCGCAATTTCACTGCGTGAAACTCGTCAGAGTTTCATGCAAACGTCCCACGCGCCCCAGATGACGGTGCGGAGGTTGCCCACGTTCTTGGCGTCGCCGATGACGTGCACGCCCTTGGTAGCCACGGGAGCGGGGTTGTAGCCCACCGACAGGATCACCGAATCGGCGGGAATGACCTCGGTGGTGCCGTCCTTGTGAGCGATCACCACGCCGTCGGCCTTGATCTCGGAGACACGGGTCTCCAGGTGGACGGGGACGTTGTTGGTCTTGAAGCAGTCGCGGAGGTAGGAGGTGTTGGCCAGGCAGATGCCGGGGGTGGTGATGAGGTCGTCCTGCATCTCCACGATGGCGGGTTTCTTACCCTGCAGGAAGAGATCGTACGCAATCTCACAGCCCGTCAGACCGCCGCCGATGACCACCACGCGCTCACCAACCGTCTTGTTGCCCAGCAGGTAGTCCACGGCCTCGATGGCGGCGTCGGCCCCCTTGATGGGCAGTCTCTTGGCCTTGGCACCCGTAGCCACGATAATCTCGTCGGCGTCCAGGGACTTGATATCGGTCACCTCGGTGTTCATCTTGACGGTGATGGGGAGCTTTTGCACCTCGCGGATGTACCACGCGATCAGCTCGCGGTCCTTCTCCTTGAAGGAGGGCGCGGCGGCGGCGATGAAGACACCGCCCAGCTTGTCGGTCTTTTCATACAGAGTCACCGTATGACCCCGCTTGGCGCAGAGGATAGCCGCCTCCATACCGCCGATACCGCCGCCAATGATGGCGATCTTCTTATGCTTTTTAGCAGGCTCAATGCGGTACTTCTTGGACTGCATGGTCTCGGGGTTCAGGGCGCAGCGGGCCAGACCCATGGTATCGGTGAGATCCTGGGTGTTGGCGTGGCCCTTGGAGGAGGAGAAATTGAAGCAGCCCGCGTGACAGCAGATGCAGGGACGGATGTCCTCCAGGCGATCCTCGATCAGCTTGGTGATCCACGCGGGATCCGCCAGGAACTGACGGGCCACACCCACGGCATCAATGCGTCCCTCGGCCACGGCCTTGGCCCCCACGTCAGGCTCCATGCGGCCCGCACAAACCACGGGAATATCCACGAACTGCTTGATGTGTGCCACGTCCTCCAGGTTGCAGTTCTGGGGCATGTACATCGGGGGATGAGCCCAGTACCAGGAGTCGTAGGTGCCGTTGTCGGCGTTGAGCATATCGTAGCCCGCGTCCTGCAGGTACTTGGCGGCCTTTTCGGACTCGGCCATGTTACGGCCTACCTCCACGTAATCCTCCCCTGGCATAGCGCCCTCGCAGAAGCCCTTCATCTTGGACTCCACCGAGTAGCGCAGAGACACGGGGAAGTCCTCGCCGCAGGCCTCCTTGATGGCTCTCACCACGTCGGTAGCGAAGCGGTAGCGGTTCTCGAAGGATCCGCCGTACTCGTCGGTGCGCTTGTTGAAAAACTCCATGGAGAACTGATCCAACAGATAACCCTCGTGCACCGCGTGAACCTCCACGCCGTCCACCCCCGCGTCCTTGCAGAGCTTGGCGGTCTTGGCGAAGGCCTCAATGATCTCGTGGATCTGCTCCAGGGTCATCTCGGGGCACTCGATATCATGTGTCCAGCGGGAGGGCTGGGGGCTGGGGGAGGCCAGCTCGTGGGAGGTGTCGATGATGGGCTTGACGATGGCGCGGGTGAACTTATTGCGGTGGAGGGGCGCCACCAGCTCGGTGATGGCCCAGGAGCGTCCCATGCCTGCGGTGAGCTGGACAAAGAGCTTGGCGCCGGTCTTGTGGATCTCCTCCATGAAGACCTTCAGCT
>JAFQOC010000374.1 GCA_017420845.1 Clostridia bacterium | reverse complement strand
GTCCCGCTAAGGAGAATGCCCACGGGGCGGTTGTGCTGGGACAGTACGGTGACGCTCCTTGGGGCGATTTGGAAAAACGCCCTGTTCCTCTGCTGTTCTTCACGGATCGCATCCCCGGCGATGTGGCGAAGGAGGGGGAGACCTACACTGTATCCCTGCCCTACGCCATGCAGTTCTCTCCCTACATCAAGGTGAAAGCCAAGGGCGGGGAGGTGCTGGACATCCGCTCGGATCGCTACGCCGTCCGCGGCGGCCCCGGAGATACGGCCAACTGCTACTTCGGTCACCGCGCCGAGTATATCTGCCGCGAGGGGGAGCAGGAATTCGAGATGCTGGACTGGATCTTCGGTGAGAAGATCCTCTTCCACGTTCCCGAAACCGTAGAGGTGCTGGAGCTGGGCTACCGCGAGAGCGGCTTTGACAGCCAGATCACCGCCACCTTCACCTGCGACGATCCCGACGCCAATATCCTGTTTGAGAAGTGCGTCCGCACCCTCAAGGTCTGTATGCGGGAGAACTACATGGATTGCCCCGACCGCGAGAGAGGCCAATGGATCGGGGACGTGTCGGTGCAGGCCCCCCAGATCGCCTACGTGCTGGACAAAAACGGTCTGCTCCTGCTCCGCAAGGCTATTTTCGATTTCATCCGCCTCCGCAAGGGGGATGTCCTCATGGGCAATCTCCCCGGGGACTGCTTCTGTGAGCTCCCTGCCCAGAGCCTCAACGCCATCAGCGAGTGGGGCATGATCGCCTCCTACTACAGGGCTACCAAGGATGACTCGGTGCTGGAGCTGGCTTTCGAGCCTGCCGTGCGCTACCTGATGCTGTGGGAGACCGATAGCGACGGGGTGGTGACCCCCCGCAAGGGCAACTGGGAATGGTACGATCACCTCTTCAACTGCGACGGAGAGGTTTTGAGTATCTGCTGGTACTATTCCGCTCTGCGCTTTGCCCGCTTCATGGCGGGGGAGCTGGGGATCACCCATCACGATGGGTTCATCGCTACCCGCATGGAGGCCATCGAGCGAGTGTTCGATACCCGCTACTGGAGGGCCAAGGAGGGCTATTTCGCCTCCTCCTGCTTCGCCGATGACCGCGCCAACGCCATGGCGGTGCTGTCGGGGCTTTGTACCGAGGACAAGTATCCCGCCGTGCGCTATCTCCTTATGTCGGTGTTCAACAGCACCACCTACATGGAGAATTACGTGCTGACCGCCCTCTGCGAGATGGGCTACAAGGCCGACGCCTACCGCCGTATGATGTGCCGTTACCAGCCTCTGATCCGCAATGAGAACACCACGCTGTGGGAGGACTTCTTCCATCTGGGCACCCGCAACCACGCCTGGACGGGCGGGCCTGCTACCGTGCTTCTGCGGTACTTCGCGGGGGTGAAGGAGGATCTGACCGTGGAGGTGCCTGCCGATATTACGCCCTTAAAGCGGGTGGAGTGTCGGTTTGAGGACACGGAAGGGAAGATCGTAGAGGTACAGATCCTTTGATGAAGCTTACCGCATAAGAGAACGCCCCGCGCTGTGCGCGGGGCGTTTGGTGTATTGGGGGATCAGTTTTCTTTCTTCTTCAGGTTGATGGCCAGCATGATGAGACATCGGATACCGACAGCCAGCGCGCAAAGGGAAAAAATCCAGATGGCGGACACATCCAGCGCGGAGCCGCAACCGCCCTTGGTGGCGTCGGTCTCAGTGGGGGTCTGCTGGATTGTGGGAGCCTCGGTAGGTGCCTCGGTTACGGGCTCGGTGGGTGCCTCTGTGGGTGCCTCTGTGGGTTCTTCGGTGGGAGCCTCGGTAGGTGCCTCGGTGGTGACCTCCTCGGTCTCGGCGTCCTTGCCGTCGGCGCGCTTTTCGCTGAAGGTCAAGGTTCCCCAGACGGTGTTGTCGGAGGAGGCGCTGTCGTCGATGTCCGACCAACCAAGGCAGGCGTGGCGTTTGCCGTTACCCTCGGCGTCGTCGTTGACCTGGAGGTCAAAGCCGATGACGTGGCCCTCGAAGGGATCCAGCAGCATGAACTCGTAGGCCAGCTCCACGATGTAGCCCTCGGCGGTGTAGCGCACGGCCTGGGTGGCGACTCTCTGGTGGGGGTACTCCAGAATGCCCTCGACGGCCAGGGTACGCCACTGGGTGCTGTTGGAGTCAAAGGCACCGGCGCGCTCGTTGTCCTCGTCGATGAAGAACTCCACCGAGTCACGGTCCCACTCCTCGGGGCCGTCCAGACAAATGACGGGGTCTATGACCTCGTACAGAATGTACAGGGTCCACTCGCTGTCCCAGAGGACCTTGCACTGCATACGGGCGTAGTCTTGGAAGGTCTTGTCGGGGTCATTCATGTACTCGCCGGTTTTCAGGTTTTCCACGTAGATGGGTTCGACCTGCTCCCAGATCTCGTCGATCTCGCCGTCTACGGTGATCTCGCCGACGTAGCAGGTGACGTTCTTTTCCTCCTCGGCGGTGCAGGTCAGCAGGCCAAGGGTCAAAAGAAGGGTCAGGGTCAGGATGCAAAACAGGGTCTTTTTCATGGTGTGTCCTTTCTGTCGGGGGGCGACGGGGGGATAATCATATGATACCACAGCTTATTGGTTTTGTCAAGTCCAGTTTTTTTGCTCCTCCTCTTGCAAAATCCCCGAAAATGTGCTACAATAAATCAGTTGCATTCTACCGAAAAGGAGTCCCCGCCATGCTCAAACGCTTCATCTCCTACTACCGCCCCCATAAGACCATATTCGTTTTGGATATGCTGGCCTCCCTTCTGGTGGCGTTGGTGGGTATCGTTTACCCCATCATCACCCGCGAGATGCTCAACGAGCTGATCCCCAACAAGCAGTACCGCATGATCGTTTTCGCGGGCATCGGGCTTCTGCTTCTGTACGTGGTCCGTATGTTCCTCAACTTCTTCATTCAGTACTACGGGCACGTCATGGGTGTGCGGATGCAGGCCCAGATGCGGTCGGATATGTTCCGCCATCTGGAAAGACTGCCCTACTCCTTCTACGACAACCACGAGACGGGTAAGATCATGTCCCGCATGACAAACGATTTGATGGACATCAGCGAGCTGGCCCACCACGGCCCCGAGAATATCCTGATCTCCTCCATTTCGGTCATCGTCTCCTTTGTCTACCTGTCCACCATCAACATCTGGCTGACTCTCATCATCTTCGCCTGCGTCCCCTTCCTCATCCTCATCGCCGCCACCCTCCGCAAGCGGATGCGGAACGCCTTCATGGAGAGCCGCGTCTCCACCGCCCAGATCAATGCCTCCCTGGAGAGCAGTATCTCGGGCATCCGCGTGACCAAGGCCTTCACCAACTCCGACAAGGAGGAGGAGAAGTTCGAGGAGGGCAACGGGATGTTCGTCTCGGCTCGCCGCAAGGCCTACAAGGCCATGGGTCAGTTCCATTCGGGTACTTCTTTCATTACCGATATCTTCAACGTCATCATCCTCATCGCGGGCGGTCTGTTCCTCTACAACGGAGACATTGATTTCGGTGACTACTCCGCCTTCATCGTGTCGGTGAACCTCTTCATCTCCCCCGTCATGACCCTCATCAACTTCATGGAGCAGTACCAGACCGGTGTCACGGGCTTTGAGCGCTTCGTGGAGATCATGGACCAAGCCCCCGAGGAGGACACCCCCGGTGCGGTGGATATCGGCACCGTAGAGGGCGACATCGAGTTCCGCCACGTGTCCTACCGCTACGAGGACAGCAATCCCGTGCTGGATGATCTGTCCCTCCACGTCAAGAAGGGCCAGACCTACGCCCTGGTGGGCCCCTCGGGCGGCGGTAAGACCACCATCTGCCATCTCATTCCTCACTTCTACGATTGCGTGGACGGTGAGATCTTCATCGACGGAAAGGAGCTGCACACCGTGACCATGGCCTCGGTGCGGCGCAACATCGGTATCGTCCAGCAGGATATCTACCTGTTCAACGCCTCCATCCGCGACAACATCCTCTACGGCCGTCTGGACGCCACCGAGGAGGAGGTCATCGAGGCCGCCAAGCGGGCCAATATCCACGATTATATCATGACGTTGGAGAACGGCTACGAAACGATCATCGGTGAGCGGGGCGTGCGGCTCTCGGGCGGACAGAAGCAGAGACTGTCCATCGCCCGGGTTTTCCTCAAGAATCCCCCCATCCTCATTCTGGACGAGGCCACCTCGGCTCTGGACAACACCACCGAGATTTTGATCCAGCAGGCTCTGGATGAGCTGTGCAAGGGGCGCACCACCATCGTGGTGGCCCACCGTCTCTCCACCATCAAGCACGCCGACGAGATCGCGGTGATCGCGGACGGTAAGATCGTGGAGCAGGGGGACCATGAAACCCTCATGGAGAGCGGCGGGATGTATGCCGAGCTGTACAGCTTGCAGTTCCGCATGAATAATGGGGATTGACCCCCATCTGAACCAAATAAAACGGAGCGGACCCGGGTGGGAACGCTCCGTTTTTGGCTTTATGGCATGGTGGCATACCGCTTCAGTAAGATTTGAAAACGGGGATGATCGTGTAACGGCTGAAAGGCCGGGTTTTGGATATGGTGGAGGTAATCGGACAGCAAGCTTTCTCCGTGGAAGGGGGTCATATCAATGCCATTAAAGAGGGGCGAGGTGAGGGATGCGCGGTTTGTGCTGTACAGGCATTGCTCCTCGGCATAATCGAAAATGCGTTCCAGCAGGGTCAGTGCGTCCTCGTATCGCTCCGAAAGAACAAGACAATAAGCCGCATCAAAGCCCGATATGGCGTGGATGTTCATGAGCGGTGCATGATACTTTCCGTCTCGGTGAAGTGTGTAGGGCAATTGAAGATTCACCGAATGGGTCTCTGCGGCTTCGGTGTACTGTTGGTTTCCCCGATAAGCGATACCAAGATGACTGATCTCGTCCGCTAATGCGATGGCCAGACGTGCGATGCTTTCCTGCCGGTGGCGGATTTCTGCGGGATAATCCTTTTGTTCGTGACAGATGCAGGCAAGCAGACTGTGGTTATTGAGCAGGGGGATTTCAAATTCCTTGGCGCATTCTTCCGCCTCGGCGTACCGTCCTGCGCGTGCAAGGAGACGGACGCGACTCTCCTTTACCCGAACGGTTTCGGATGGGCTTTGGCTGTGACGGATCAACAGATCAGTTGCTTTTAGTCCTTCGGTCAGCAATCGAGCATTATGGGGAGTGGGCTGGGCTGTAATCTGCCATTCCGCGCAATGAAGAATGCGATGAAGCAGAGCGGGATGATGAGGGTAGGTCTTCAGTGCGTCCAGATATTTCTCAAAACGCTCGGTCGCATGACTTGATTTCTCCTCAATTTCTGTCAAGAGCCGCTCGACCTCGTGATCGACTGTGATTTCATTCCGACAAAAAAGAGTGTCAATACTCACTTGGAAATAGTTGGCTAAGGGAACAAGTTGGGATATGTCGGGGAGTCCCGCGTCATTTTCCCATTTCGACACCGCTTGCGGGGTTACGCCAACAGCTTCTGATAATTCCTCTTGTGTAATGTTCCGTTCTTTTCGTAAACGGCGGATGGTCATGCCGATGGATTGCATGGCAGTTCTCCTTTCGTAGGTAGCTGTGTGTATTATATCACCGATGCCGACGAAAGGGAAGCGATAAAAAAGCAAGGTGGAGTCAACGGAGCGTTGTGTTCAGGCTCTCTCACGCCCGACCAAGGTCAGGTATTCCTCATAGGTCACCAGCAGCTTCAGCGCCTCCAGCAGAGCATTGGCGCTCATGCCCGCGGGGAGTCCGACCTTTTGTGCCAGCTCGTCCCGCTTTTGGGAGCTGTTCGCTCCGCCCGTGAGGCCATCCTCGAAGAAGTCCACCTTGGACAGGGGATTCTCGGCGGCGCGGGCCAGGGGGTCGGCGTCGGTCTTGGCGTAGGGGAGGAACAGATCGTAGAGGAGGGAGTCCTCCATGCCCTCCACGCCGAGAGTCCCCGCGGCCGAGGGCTTTTCCTTCCGGCGCTCCTTGCCCTTGATCTGGGGGATGTAGAGGGGAATGATTCTATCCTTGGGGAGCATCCCCGACAGGTGGGAGCGTATGATCTTACCCCCGCCGTCGCTGTCGGTGAGGACGATGAGGGGGGAGGCGGCGGCCAGCCTGCGGAGAAGGAGCCGCTTTTCCTCCTTGCGGAACACCCCGAAGCCGTCGGTGACGATGATCCGGGCGTCGATGATGTTGGAGAGGCGGATCTTGTCGTATTTGCCCTCTACCACTACGGGGTAGGGGATGGGGAGTTTATCTTTTTGGGGCATGGCATGGATCCTCCCATAGGGTTTCATCTTGGAATTGTAGGGGAGGGGTTTCCCCTCCCGAAATTTCTGAAAGCAACAGATATCAAAAAATGCGTAGCGGGAGGGGAAACCCCTCCCCTACGAGATGGCGGTAATCACCGTCCGAATACCAAGAAGTACCCGATCACAAACGCCCCGAGGACGATACGGTACCAGCCGAAGGAGGCGAAGCTGTGCTTCTTGACGAAGTCCATGAGGAATTTGATGGCGGCGAGGGAGACCAGAAAGGCCGAGACACAGCCTACGGCCAGGATGCCCCACTCCAGGGCGGTGACGGTCACCCCCTCGGCGAAGAGCTTGACCACCTTCAATAGGCTCGCTCCCAGCATGGTGGGGATGGCCATGAAGAAGGAGAACTCGGCGGCGGCTCCGCGGGTACAGCCCAGGAGCATGGCGCCCAGAATGGTGGAGCCTGAGCGGGAGGTGCCGGGGATGAGGGCCAGCATCTGGAAGGCGCCGATGAGGAAGGCCAGCTTGTAGCTGATGGAGCCTACGTCGGTGACGGTGGCCTTATCGGCGGGCTTGAACTTCTCGATGAGGATGAAGAGGATGCCGTAGACCACCAGCGCCACGGCTACGGTGATATAGTTGTAGAGGTGCTCGTCCAGCCAGTCGTCCAGCAGCACACCTACGGCGGCGGAGGGGATCACCGCCACACAGACGCGGAGCCACAGACCCCACGTGCTTTTCTTCTCCAAGGGGGACTTGGAGGGGGCGAAGGGGTTGAGCTTGCGGAAGAAGAGGACAACGACGGCCAGGATGGCGCCAAGCTGGATCACCACGTCGAACATCTCGGAGAAGGCGGGGGAGACGTCCAAGGGGCAAAGCTCGCCCAGGAGGATGAGATGGCCCGTGGAGGAAACGGGGAGCCACTCGGTGATGCCCTCCACGATGCCGTAGAGGAGGGCTTTCAGCAGTTCAAGCAAAACAGGCATGGGATATCCTTTCAGAAATTATTGATGAAATGCGTGATAATCCGTCCGATCAGACCGTTTTGGGGGTCAAAGACCACTACGTCTCCCTCTCCCGTAAGGAGCCGCCACAGGTAGACCGCGAGCAGGGCGGCGGCGGTGACCCACAGGAGGATATGGCGGGCGCGGGGCTTGGGATATACCGTGAACAGGATCAACAGCCCCGC
Source organism: Clostridia bacterium (assembly GCA_017420845.1). GTDB lineage: Bacteria > Bacillota > Clostridia > Oscillospirales > CAG-272 > CAMEON01. Next base: position 1,401 of record JAFQOC010000374.1, on the reverse strand, counting down.
CACCGGGGGCATAGCCACGCAGAGGGGGTGATAGGCCATGGCTGCGGGGAGATCCAGGGTAAGAAGATGCCACACGGCGCGGGTCATGCCGCACCCGGGGCAGGAGATCCCCGTCAGGTAACGGATGGGACAGCCGATGCCCGAAAGCGCCATGAGGATCAGCACCGCCGCCAATGAGAGCAGGCACAGAACGGTGCTTCGGAAGCGTATCCAAAGCTGCTTCAATACTATGTACCTCCCTCCCGATTTATGTGGGGACGCTTACCCGCGGCAGGCGCGGGGATCAGTGCTCTTTCAGGGTGCCTACCCGCATGATATCTCCGGGGGTGACTGCAAAGGGAACTCTGGCCCAGAAGATCATCTGGGGATGGGGGATATTGGCACGGATGCGGCCCCGGGTGTCGTAGAGCTCTCCTACGTAGAAGAACTTACCCGTCTTACCGGGGGAGATGATCTCGGCGGGGTCGGCGGCGCGGACCTTGTTCTTTTCCATGAAGCGGTAGAGGCGGCCGTCGGGGGTTTCAAAGGCGATCTTCATGTCGAGAATGGCTTGCAGCTCGGCCTGCGCCTCGGGCGAGCTTGTCTCCAGGGCGGTACCGTAGTAGGCCTTCTCGCCGATGTAGTGGCCGCCCTGGACCAGCTGAGGCTCCTTCATGGGGTCGTCCAGATAGAAGCCCGTGGCGTACTCGCGGTGGGATACCGATTCCAACTCCCGCATCCAGGCGGGGTCAAATTGGTAGCTTGCGGGATCCTTGGTATAGGCGTCCATGGCCATGCGGTAGGTGTTGGTGACCACGGCGGTGTAGTAGGCGGACTTCATGCGGCCCTCGATCTTGAAGGAGTCGATGCCGCTCTCCATGAGCTCGGGGATGTGCTCGATCATGCACATGTCCCTGGAGGACAGGAAGAAGGTGCCCAGCTCGGTCTGCTCCACGGGGATGGGGAAGTGGGGGCGCTTCTCCTCGTAGATGGTGTAGTGCCAGCGGCAGGGCTGGGAGCAGGTGCCGCGGTTGCCGTCACGGCCGTCGGTCATGATGTTGGCCAGGAGACAGCGGCCGCTGTAGGACACGCACATGGAGCCGTGGATGAAGGCCTCCAGCTCAATGTCCGAGGGGAGAGCCTCCTTGATGGCCTTGATCTCGGAGAATTGCAGCTCGCGGGCCAGAACCAGACGGCGGGCACCCATGCGGGCGTAGGCGCAGGCGGCGGCGGGGGAGATGATGCTGGCCTGGGTGGAGATGTGGATCTCCATATCGGGGAGCATCTGTTGCACCGTGGCCATGACACCCAGATCGGCTACGATGAAGGCGTCCAGCTTACAGCCGCGGAGGTCGTCCAGAAATTTGTAGAGGTAGGGATATTCGTGGGTGCGGGGCATGGTGTTGAGGGTCAGGTAGACCT
>JAFQOC010000373.1 GCA_017420845.1 Clostridia bacterium | reverse complement strand
TACGAAAAGTGGATTGACAAAAAAGAAAAATATGGTATAATGGTAGTAAGCGATCCGCCGTCGCTGTTCCATTCCCGAAAGGAAAAAGACATTATGAAAAAAATCGTAAAGCTGACTCTGGCCCTGCTCACGGTTCTGACCGTTGTAGCCGCCCTTGCGGTCTGCGCCTCTGCCGTGGAGCCCACCAACGAGGGCGGTCACTGGGTCATCAATGCTGAAAAGATCGACGAGATCCTGGCCGGTGAGGCTGGAGAGAAGACTGTCGCGTGGGAGGTACCCTTCCTGAAGGTGGCCCCCGTTCTGGACGGTAAAATCACCAAGGCCGAGTATCAGCCCTTTGAGCTGTACGAGGATTATATGTCCTGGATGGCCGTGATCGGTACTCCTACCCAGGGTAATACCCAGGAGGAATTCATGGAGTTCTATGAGATGACTCAGAAGGACTTCTTTGACGCGTACTGGGGCTGGGACGGCCGCTACCTGTACCTTGCCTTTGAGGTTCGTTGCGTCAACGGCTTCAACTGCAAGCCCGAGGAAATGGGCGGTAACGTCTACCTCTATGCCTACAACATGATGCAGATGGGCATCGCTCCCGTGGACGCCACGGGAAAGGATCCCGACTACGTGGAGCTGGGCTTTGGCGTGCACAGCGAGACCGGTGAGCCCCTGACCCAGGCATGGATGGGTCCCTACAAGCCCGTGGCCGGTGAGGACTTCATGGGTACCTATGATAAGGAAAATCAAGTGGTCATTTACGAGGCGCGCGTACACCTGCAGACTGCTCTGGGTCTGAAGGACAGAATGGTGGAAAACGGTGACGAGATCAACTTTGCCTGGCTTCTTTCCGTCAACGGCGCTACCTCCTCCGTCAACGACTACTGGCAGGTAGGCTTTTGCCACGGTATTGGCGGTCAGTATTCCCATAAGATGAATGAGTACTTTGCCCGCGTGACCTTCGCGGGGAAGGACGTGACCCTGGACCCCGAGGAGATCCAGGGTGTCAGCGAGGAGGATAAGCTGTACGAGCTGGTGGAATTCGTGGATATGTCCGACGAAAAGACGGTGCAGTCCTTCATGGGCGAGGCGGCCACGGTTGAGTACGTTACCGAGAACGGCGAGTCCTTCGCCCGTATTCTGGCTGCCGGAGATCTGCCCTACATCTGGAGCAAGTCCTACCCCAGAAGCCTGCAGAGCGCGGATTGCTCCTACATCACCGTGAAGTACCGCTACAGCGGCGATACCCCCGTGGATATGGGTATCCTGTACCGGAACGCCTACTTCCCCGAGCACGATCTGGAGAATATGTACGCCGAGACCATCGGCAACGACGGCGAGTGGCATACCGTGACCTTCTACATGTTCGGTGAGGAGAAGTGGCAGAACTGGATCGTCAACATCGGTCTGGCACCCTTCGCTGACATAGAGGCCGCCGGCCAGACCATTGATATTGCCTTCATCAAGTTCTACCTGCAGGATCCCTACGATCTCTACAAGGACACCGAGTTTGATCCCAACAAGCAGCAGGAGACCACCGCCGAGGAAACCGAGGCGCCTACCGAGGTTTCCACCGCGGCTCCTACCGAAGCCCCCACCGTGCCTGAAACCGACGCGCCTACCGAGGCTCCCACCGAGACCGAGGCT
>JAFQOC010000372.1 GCA_017420845.1 Clostridia bacterium | reverse complement strand
GCTTCTGGCCATGTACGAGCGGTATGAGGCAGACCCCGAGGCCTTCATGAAGGAATATGAGGCGGAGAAGGAATACCGCGAGCTGGCCGATGAAATGTCGGATTACTACTTCAATTACGCCAGGGAAAACGGTCTGCTCATAAACGGTACCTTCGACCCCGCCGACTACTGGGACGAATACGACGAAGACCGATTGAACCGTGAATACTTCACCTACCGCCGCTTCGGAAATACCATGCAGCGCATCGAGGATTATCCAAAGCAGATGCAGGCGGTACTGACCCAGGCACAGCAGACCCGCGACGAATACCTGGCCCAAGGTATGTCGGAGAACGACTACGCCTACCGCTTCCAGAGCGATATCATGGACATCTACTGGGCGAATCAGTACATACCCCTTGAAAACGAGTATATTCGCGGCTGGGAGCCCTACTTCGCTTATGACCACGGCGGGCTTTGCTTACTCCTGTTCCTGTTGGTCTTGGTAACGGGCATGATCCTGGACGAGAAAAAGAGCGGTATTTTCCCCCTCATCCACGCTACGCGTGAAGGGCATACCACTCTGATACTGACCAAATTCGCCGCCCTGCTGACCGCCGTTACGGTAGCTGTGATTGCCTTTTCGGGCACCACGCTCCTGTTCTACGGCCTCCGCTACCACGGCTTCTCCTCCCTCGGCGGTTATGTTCAGCTCATGGAGGACTACCTCTACTGCCCCCAGATGCTCAGGGTGGGCGAGCTGCTGGTGCTGACCGTCCTTGTGAAGATCCTCGCCATGACCGCCCTGGGTATGTTGATCCTCATGCTCTCCGTTCTCATGCGGAGCCACGCCTTTACCTACATGAGCGGCCTTGTGCTGGTGGCGGGGAATTTCGTCCTGTACCTGACCGAATATCTGGACCCCAATCACCCCCTGCGCCTCATGAACGCCTTTGCGGTCATGGACACGGATTTGCTGTTCGGGCAATATTACGCTATCAATTTCTTTGGCTTTGCCATCCCCGCGCTCCCCTGTATCATCGGAGCTCTGCTCGCCCTCACAGCCGTCTGCGGCGGTGTCACCGTCTACCTTTTTAACCGCGCCGACGGGAAAGCCACCCTTCGTCTGCCCGAAAAGCTGACCCGTTTGTTCAGCCGCAAGCAGTTCCGTCTCCCCACCATCCCCTGCCTCATCCGCACCCGTGCGGGATATGAGTGCCACAAGCTTTTGGTGGCCGGAAAATACATCATTCTCATCCTTGTCGTGCTGTTCCTTAAGGTCGAAATTACAGACAGTACCGTGACACCCCACCTCGCGCCCTCGGATGCCCGCTACCGCAGCTACATGACCCTTTTGGAGGGAGAGGCCACCGACGAAAAGCTGACCTACATCCAAGAGGAGCGGGACATGGTGGACGAGATCCTCTACAGCGAAAAATCCATGCAGAACAAATACTTCAAGGCGGAGATCAGCTACGAGGAATATGTGGAGTATCAGGACGCGCTGGAGGACGCCAAGGTGCGTGATAAGGCGTTGTTGCAGGTGGAGGCCCGCTGCGACCATATCCTTGCCCTCCGCGCCGAGGGACAGGAGGCCTACTTCCTGTACGACACGGGCTGGAATCACCTGCTGACCCTGGGCTTTGATTACCTGCTCTACGCCGCCGTTCTGCTCCTGTTCGCGGGGCTGTTCGCCTCGGAGTACCGTGCAGGCATGACTGCCATCCTCCGCGCCACCAAGGGCGGACGGGGACACACCTTTGCGGTAAAGTTTGCCTTGGCCGTCATCCTTGCTCTGGGGCTGGGTATCACTTTTGCCGCTATTGACTACAACGCGGTTATCCCCCTTTACCGTTTTCCTGCCTCGGATGCCCCTGCCGCCAGCCTGATTCTTTTCGGCGGCGTACGCGGGAGTTTGACCATCGAGCAGCTTTTCTGGGTCTACGAAACCTTGCGCACGCTGGGTTTTGTCCTTTTGGCAGTCGCCACCGTATCCCTGTCGGCGTTGCTGGAAAAGACCGTATCCTGTATGTCCACCGTAGCGGCGGTCACGCTGATCCCCTACGCCATCACCGCCTTTGGCCTGGATGCGGCCAAGTACGCCGATTTCACCGCCCTGCTCAGTGGTCATGAGTATATCACCCTGCTGACGGCATCCCCCCTCTACGGCATCCTGTTCACGGTGACCGTACTCACGCTTACGGTGGGTTTGTTCGCCCTCTGCCACCGCAAATGGGTCAGAAGTACGTCGTGACCGGTCAAGAAAGGAATTCCATATGAAACGTATCTCTATTCTTCTGCTGTCTCTGCTTGCCCTTTCCATGACCGCCTGCTCCTTTGGCGGCGACGGAAACGACGATACCACGCAAGGCACCTTCGTCAATCCCCACTACGAGACCGAAGCCGAGGTCTGCCGTGTCCACGAGCTTGTGGACGGTCTATGTCAAAGCTGTGGTGCCGATATGCCCGAGAGCCAAGGCCTCCAATATGAGCTGACCGAGGACGGAGCGGGCTACGCGGTCACGGGGCTTGGCACCTGTACCGATACCCAAATTCTCATTCCCGCCAAGCACGACGGTCTCCCCGTGGTGAGCGTCACCACCATGGGCGAGAGCGTGGACGTAACCAATGTGGTCATCGGAGAGAATGTCACCTCGATTCAGAGCTATGCTTTGAGCGGCTTGACCTCCCTCAAGGGGCTGACCGTCCCACCCTCCTTGACCACCCTGCCCGTCAACGCCTTTGCGGGGCTTTCCATTCAGTCTGTCATCCTCCCCGAGGGTCTGACCGAGATCTCCTACGGCATGTTCCAAAATTGCGGCTCCCTGCGGAGTATTCATATCCCCTCTACCGTCACCGTGATCGGAGATATGGCCTTCAGCGATTGCCGTCTCTTGCGGGAGGTCAATTTTCCCGATGGACTTGTCAGCATTGGAAGCTCCGCCTTCAAGGGCATTGTGAATCTGTCCGAGATCACTCTGCCTGCCACTCTGCAAGCTGTGGGTAACGGTGCCTTTGACAAGTGCGAGAACCTCAAAACCGTCCGCTACAGCGGCGATATCGCCACGTGGTGTGCCATCCAATTCGAGATGAACGGCAATCCTCTGGTCAACGGCGCGGATTTCTACGTGGGCGGTGAAAAGGTGGTTGACCTCATCATCCCAGAGGGAGTCAACAAGCCCGGAGAGTTCACCTTCCAAGGGTGCGGGAGCATTGAGAGGGTAGTTTGTCCCGCCTCCATGACCGAGCTGACCGTGGGGATGTTCATGTCCTGTAAACACATCAAGGAAGCCGTGTTCCTTGGGGAGATCACCGTCCCCGGCGTCCTGCATTTCGCGGGATGTGAAGCCCTTACCGATATTTACGTCAGCAATCCTGAGGGTGACGGTGTGCTGATGCTGGCTGCCCAATTCAGCACGAATGCCACGGCTCACTATCAGGGGTCGTGGGAGCTGGATGAGAACGGGAATATCATTCAAAAATGAGTAAAAAGGAGAATTTACCATGTCCAAAAAACGCATCATTGCCATCATTTCGGTCGCCCTTATCCTCGTTGCGGCCATTGCCATATCCATCCCCCTCATCACCCGCCGCGCAAGCATCGTAGGCGACGAGACCTATACCGAGGCTCCTGCGGAGACCCTGTCCCCCGACGAGTGCTACCCCATCTCCGAGGCGGACTGGGAGGCTATTTTCGAGCAGTACGGAGCTCCGGCCAGCACGACCAATTATAACTTGGTTAACACCCCTTATTATACCTTCCTGTCCCATACCTACGGCAGTAGTAAGGCCTACAGCAAGGTCTCCCAGACCTATGTTGAGCTTTGCCCCGATCCCTTCTGCACTCATGAGGAGAGGAGTGATTGCCAGTTTTCGACCGGGCGTTCCTTCGAGGGTGCCGTCTACCTGAACGGACGGATCTACGTGCAAACCTCCGACTTCGATCAAAGAGACGTCCGTCTGCTGTCTTTCGATGAGCATCTGGCCGATCTGCGGGTGGAGCTGGATCCCATGCCCACCGTCTCCTATAAAGGCACGGTCGGCGGGGCAATCATCTCGGGTGGTGATCGCATCGAGACAAATAAAGAGACCCTGATGTCCAGCTCCTGGTCGGATATGCAGGCCGACGGAGACCGTCTGTATTTTTCCACCGAAATCTATGATCTCGACGGCAAGAAGCTCCGCAGTACGGTGATCTGGTACGACCCCGCAACGGGAGAGTACGAGCACGTAAACGAATCTGTGGCCATGTCGGGCTTTATCGTGCGGAACGGCGTCGTCTACGCCATCCAGGATCGCTATCGCCTCATTGCCTGTGACGTGGCTACGGGCGAGGTCAAGACCCTTCTGGAGGTGGAAAAGCATCTGTCTGTAAGCCTTTCCTCGGTAAGTGATGAGTGCGTAGAATACCATACCACGGATTGGTCGACCCCAAACCTGGATACGGTGGAATACATGTACGACCTGACGACCGGGCAGAGTAAGCTGCGGAGCGAGCTGAATCCAATGGACAAGAACGTGGTAGTCAGCTACTTCTATGGGGACACTACCTTCTGCATAGTGGATCACAGCGGAGAGGCCTACAAGGACGACCCGGGCTACGACTTTTATACGGCCGAGGATACCGCCAAAAGCTCAAGCGGCCGCGCCGCCTGGGCAGGGCGTATCTACCGTCTGGAGACCGACGGGAGTCTTACCGAGGTGGCACAGCTCACCACCAAGGGTATCCCCGACATGATCTGGTGGCTTATGGGCTTTGACGGACGGATGCTGTACGTGAGCTATCAGACCTATCTGGACTACCCCAACAGCCTGTGTGACCAGCCCTCGTACAGCGCTACGGTGTTCCGTAACGCCGCCATTGACACTCTGACGGGTAAGGTCTACAAGCTCCCCTCCTTCCCGGAGCTGGATCTGGAGAAAGAGGACTGATACAGAAAGTTTTTTTCAAAAAACAGAGCTTTTAGAAAAATCGTGCCACTCGGATATTTCGCGAAATCGGATTGTATGGTACAATAGGGCTGTACGATCCGATTTCATTCCGTACAGAAAGGAAAACGATTATGAAAAAGCCATTATTGCTTGCTTTGACAGCTGCTCTGCTCTTGTCCTCGTTTGCTTCATGCTCCCGTAGGAATCAATACGAGGATCAGCTGGAAAGCCAAAAGGAAGCAGAATCTCTGGACGCCATCCCCGAGACCAACGGTAATATCACGGGTGATAATGCCCCTGATTATGAGACACCCGTGGTATTGAAAACGGGGACGGTCGCCTACTATGAAGGAAAAACCGCGGAGGAGCTGCGGACGATCTACAATCAGACCAGCAAGGACACCTACGAAAAATATGTCACACCTACGGGACGGCTCTACCAGACCGCTGATGGCAGAATGCTTTTCTACAACAAGATCACGGGTAATTTCAGCCCGTGGTGTAGCGATCCTCTATGCCTTGGTGGGGAGGACTGTATGTGGACGTTTCTGAGCGGGATCAACTATATCGGTGAAGAATACATCTACTTTACGACCGGCCGTGACGGAGACTTTAAGCTCTATCGTTGCGATCATCAAAGAAATCATATCGAGCTGCTGATTGACATATATGAAACCTTCGAGCAGGATTTTGATTCGTTTGGCAATCCTGACGGGGGCCATATACATATGGATGAAGTAACCGTTCTGTACGACAAGGGCAACATGCTGTATTATATGCAAAGCTCCTACAACGACGGAAATCGAGTCAGTTCCGTATGTGCCATGGATATGGACAGCCAGGAAATCACGGTGCTGTCGGGGAATCTGGACATGGAGCTGGTCACCATCGTCCAGGATACGGTGTTTTATACGTTGGATAGTGCCCCCTATGACTACTATAAAACCGATCTGACCTTCTCCTCCCCCGAGCTTATCTGGCAGGACATGTCTTTGGTGAACTATAACTATGAATACGCCATTCTCAACGACCGTTCACAGGGTGAGTCAGATATTTACTTTGCCTATAATCTGAAAACCGGCGAGAAGATTTCCATTGACCGTAACGGATACCTGTACGAAAACTATGTGTACTACATGAGAACACTGACGGAGGAGGAAATTGCCACAGATCCCCTGAAAGATTACTACGAGCATCGGGATCCCTTGGCAACCAGAGATACGATCCAGCAGTTTCAAAGCAAGCGGGCGGGGAAGATCTACCGTCAGCGCATCGACGTGGAGGGAGCCGAGGAAGAATGCGTATTTCAGCTCACCTACAAGGACATTCCAGTGCGGCTGAGAGATATCGAGCTGGACGGACAGGTGATCTACTTTTCCTACTGGACTTACGAGGAATATGTCAACTACTACAATCAGGATTTTTCGGAGGATGAATACGATCTGATACGGTACGGTATGGTCGACCTGCAAAGCGGGAGCGTGAGCTTCCTGGAGATCCCCAAAGAGGAGTAAGCTATGTTAAGATACGAATGTAAAAAACTCATCAGCAACAAATTCATCCTCGGCCTATTCATCCTCCTGTTCCTCCTGAATGCCCTGTTGTCCTACTCCGAGGCCAAGCATGATCCCGCAACCGACCTGTCCGAGGACGTGTTGGCAGCGCTGGAGGCCTACAACGAGAATCCCGAAGCATGGAAAGCCGAGTTTGACCGCGTGACCACCTACTACAACGAAGTCTTTTACCCCAAGGTTGAGCAGGAAATGCAGGAATTCTACAAGCAGAATCCCAATGCGCACAGCTACACATGGGAGCTGGACGAGGATGCCCAAAAGTATCATGATTATTTAGGGGCACAGCGTTTCATGGCCGAGATCGACTCCTACCCCAAGGACTTGAAGCGCGTGGTCAAAGCTGCCATCATCGCCAAAGAAGACTACCTCGCCTCGGGCGTGACCGAGAACGATTACGAATACAAGTATCAGTCCGACATCGAGTACATCTACGAGGTCAACTCCCTCATTCCCATCGACTACGAATACGCCGTGGGCTGGGACGAATACCACGCCTACACCAGCGGCAACGTCCTCTTGGTCATGCTCATGCTGGTGCTTGCCCCCGGCCTGTGCATTGAGGAATTCTCCTCGGGGATGTACCCCATCCTCCATGCCACCAAGAAGGGACGGTTACACACCTTCTTGAACAAACTGGGCGCGCTGGCTCTGTTCACCACCCTCGCCGTGGTACTGTTCACCGCCACAACCCTGGCCTTTTACGGCGCAAGCTACGGATTCTCCTCCCTCGGTAACTTTGTCCAAGTGTTCGAGGACTTCAAGTTCTGCCCCGAGATCATCACCGTGGGCGAGCTGCTGGCCGTGTCGGTGCTGACCAAGATTTTGGTGCTGTTCGCTCTCGGCACCCTCATTATGTTGCTCTCGGTGTTCATCAAGAAGTACGCCCTGACCTTCGTGGCCTCCCTTGGCGCGGTAGCAGTCAACTTCGTGCTGTACTTCTTCATTTCTCTGGAACAGACGGGCTCCTTTGATATGCTCAACCTGTTCACGGTCATGGACACCAAAACGGCATATACCCGCTACTACTCCCTCAACGTCTTTGAGGAATCCGTGCCCTATATTCCGCTGTCCATCGGCCTGTTCGCTGTCCTTGCCGTAGTCTTCGCAGCCCTGTCTGCTTTCGCCTTCTGTCGCACCCAAGGCGCGGTCAAGATCAAGACCAAGAAGCCCATCAAGCTCCCCGCAAGAGCCATCCCCATGCCCTGCCGCACCCTGTTCGGCGCGGAGATGGGTAAGCTCTTGCTGGCCAATAAGTTCATCATCATTGTGGCTGTTGTTCTGCTGGCCAAGGGCTTTATCGCCACCGAGACCTTTACTTATACCGAATCCTTCACGGACAGCGTGTACAAGGAGTACATGACTACCCTGTCGGGCGAGTTGACCGAGGATAAGCTGGCCTACATGGAGGAAGAACGAAACCGCATCGACACCGCCAAGAACGGCTTCAATCAGGTCGTGGCGGATTACCATCAGGGCAAGATCACCCAGCAGGAATACCTTGCTTTCGTGGACGAATACGACTACGCCAAGGATCGTGACAGCCATTTTGCCCGCATCGAAAACCGCCGCGACTATATCCTGTCCGTCCAAGCCGCCGGAAAGAACGCCCATTTCGTCTATGACACGGGCTGGAATACCTTGTTCTCCCAAGGCTTTGACTACCTGCTCTACGGTCTTGTCCTGCTCCTGTTCGCGGGCGTGTTTGCCAACGAGATCCGCGGCGGTATCCACAATATCCTCAAAGCCACGGGCAAGGGCAGATGGCGTCTGTTCCTCGCCAAATACGCGGCGGTTCTGACCCTCGCAACAGTCCTGTTCGCGGCATTTACGGCCATTGATCTGAATGCCGCCATGAAGTCCTTTGAGTTTCCCGCGTGGGATGCACCTGTTCAGAGCCTCACCATGTTTGGAAGTCAGCCGAGCATGACCGTGGCACAGTTCGTCGCCCTCTGGATCGCCGTCAAGTGGCTGGCCGTCGTTCTGCTGGTCACCGCCCTCACGGGGATCTCCCTCCTGTCTGGTAAGGTGCTCAACACCATGGCTATTGTCGCCACCGTCACCCTTATGCCTTTCCTGCTCCGCCGCTTCGGCCTTGCCGTGGCGCAGTATTTCGACTTTACCTATCTGCTGGAGGGTACGAGCTTCCTGACCACTGCGGCAGGCTCCGGGCTTTATCTTATGCTGACGGTTGCTGTTCTCGCCGCTGCTACGGCAATTCTTACATGGCTCTCCAAGCAGGCTTGGGTAGGTCGTAAAGCATAAGAAAGGAATTATACGATGAAAAAATTGATTCTGTTTGTCTTATCGGTCTCTCTGCTTGTCTCCTCCATTACCTCCTGCACCAACAGGCGCGACGAGATCAAAGAAAACAAAACCCACGAAACCGAAACGTCCATCGAAACCACAGATGGATCCTATGCTGACGGTAGCTTTTACGCAGGTCTGTCGCAGGACGATTTCCTGTCCCTTTATGGCGAAGAACAGTTCATCATGAAATCCTACCGAGAGGTCATCAACACGCCGTACTATTATATCTTTACCACGGGCTTTATCCCCGGCGGAATGGCCTTCAATAAGCTGACAAACTCCATGGAAAGCTTGTGCAAGGATCCTTTTTGCGATCATACGGACTGCATTTTTTCCGCCGAGCAAAAAAGCTGTGAAGAATACCTTGTGTACAAGGATCGCATTTATATGCTGGTAAGCACACAGGGCGTCGGTCCCCATTACCTGTATTCCATGGATCTTCTGCTTCAGGACCTCAGACTGGACTTTGAGTTCCCCGGCACGTTGGAGGGTCAGGACGCCTCAGGCCAATCGGGTATTTCCCGGGGCATCCGAGAGTTTTTCTTTTACGAGGACGCTATGTACTGCTCGGATATCTATTTGGATGCGGACGGGATCATTTCTCCCACACTCTACAAATTAGATCTGAAAACCAAGGAGTACGGCATCCTCTTGGAGGATACCTACGTGGCCGTCTTATCCATGAAGCAGTACGGTCATATTTTGAGCTGGCTGGATCTGGATCAGGAGCGGGTCTACTATGATCTGGAGGCGGGTACGTATACCGAGGACTATACCCCGTCCTCGTTTGACGTGGAGTTCCCGGAGGAATACAAGGTTATCAAACACCTGTTGGGAAACGGATTCGGATACGTAGCGGTGGATCATACGACAGAGATGTTCGCGGACGATCCTTACTATGCGTATTACGCGTCTCAGAAAGGCGATAAAATGGATAAGGCTGTCCGATGCGGCGGCGAGATCTACCGTGTTGAAGGACTCGATACCGAGGATATACGGCTAACGCCCATTGTAAAGCTGGAAACAGACGGGATCCCCGACGTCATCTGCTGGTTCACTACGGACGGGGAAACCATGTTGGTCAAGTATGAGACCTACAAGGATTTTGACAACCCCTATAACACGTTGCAGGTAAGCTTTGACATGCTGTTTATGGGCTTGGAGGTTCTCTATACAGGAGGTCCCAATGCCAAATATGCCATCATTGATCTGGATACCGGCGAAGTCATCAAGGACATTGAAGCGCTGAATCCGTAATCAACCGAGGATATTACCATGATCCGATATGAACTCAAAAAGGTTTTCAGAAACCGCTATATCCTTGCTTTCTTTCTTCTGTTTTTCCTAATAAACATCGTACTTTCCTACTATCAGGCGGCGCGTACCGTGAACAGCCAGGTCGAAAAACAGCCCGAGGGCGAACAGCGGGCAGAGATCATGGCCATGTTTGAGCGCTACAGGGTAGATCCCGAGGGCTTTTTAGAGCAGGAATACAAGCCCATGATTGCGTATAAGAACCTGTATCAAGAGAAGCATAGCAGCGCGGTCAAGGAGCATCTGAAGCGGGAAGGGGATCTTTCCACCTTTGACCTCCAAGACTATTGGGAGGACTACGACGCGGAAAAATTGGAAGCCTACTATGCGGTCTACACCTATTTTACCAAAGCGCTGAATTACGCGGAGACTTATAAAACCAACGTGGATGATGTGGTTACTCGCGCCAAAAATACTCAACAGATGGCGTTGCTTTCAGGGCTGGACACGGACAGCTTTGACTACAAGTATCAGAGTGACATTGTGGAGATCTATTCCGTCAATCGGGATATCCCTTTCGATATCGAGTACACGAGGGGCTGGGATCACTACTTTTCATACACGGGCATGAATCTGTGCGCCCTGCTTTTTTTGATGGTTCTGGTGCCCGGGCTTCTGCTGGATGAAAGGCAGAGCGGCATATTCCCCGTGATTCACACCACCAAACGCGGGTATGTCCATTTGATCCTGTCCAAGCTCGCGGTCTTACTGCTCGTTGTGTGTATGACCGTGGTGACGTTCAGCGCGGCTTCGCTCATCACATTCGGCGTGAAGTGCGAGGGCTTTTCCTCGCTATCCAATTACGTACAGGCGTTTTCCGCCTATACCTACTGCCCCTTTATCATCACGGTGGGGGAGTACCTGGCCGCGAGTATGCTCATCAAGGTGCTGGCGCTCTTTGCGGTGGGTACGGTGATCCTGCTCCTGTCTTGGCTGATTCAGAACCACGCCCTGTCCTATCTTGCTTCGGTGGTTTTGTTGGGCGGGAATTTCGTGGCTTACATCATTGAATATGTCAACGCAAACCACCCCCTGCGTCTTTTGAATCTGTTTTCGGTTCTGGACGTAAATCTCTGCTTCACCCAATACCATGCCGTGGATCTGCTTGGGCATACTGTCCCCTATCTGACTGCATCCCTGGCCCTTTGGGGAGGCATCATGGCAGTTGCCGCGGCCGTCGTGCTGTTTTTGTTCTGCCGTGTGAGCCGAGGCGCGCGCAGACGTAGGAAGAAGAAACGCTCGTTCAAGATCCCGCGCATCGCGCTACCCTGTACGGTACGGACAGAGCTCGGCTTTGAGGCGCACAAGCTTCTGATCGCGGGTAAGTATCTGGTTCTGATCCTGCTGATATTGCTCGTAAAGCTCTACTATGTGGAGGCCTCCATGACCCCTCAGCCAAGCGTGACCGATGACATCTATCGGGAGTATGCGTTCCTGCTGGAGGGGGAGTGGACCCCTGAGAAATCCGAGTACATAGCAGACGAGCGGGCGGCCATCAATGAGGTATTGCTTGTTGAGGCCGAGATGGAGGCGAAGTACGTGGCCGGCGAGATCGCGTATTTTGATTATAACGATTACAGAAACGATCTGTACGACGCCAAGATCCGAAACGACATCTTTGCCCGTATCGAAGCGCAGGAGTCCCATATTCTCGCCCTGAAAGAGCGCGGCGTGGAGGCTCATTTCGTCTATACCACGGGCTGGAACGTTCTCTACGGGCAGACCTTTGACTTCTTCCTGTACGGTCTTTTATTGGTGCTTTCGGTGCAGATCTTCTCGGTGGAATTTCACGGAATGCAACTCATTTTGCGGGCCACCAAAAAGGGAAGAGGGCGTCTGTTGGCAACAAAGTATTTGCTGGCTGTATCTCTGGCCTTGGCTGTCAGCCTTCTGTTTGCCTATATTGACTACCGAAAAATGATGGAGCTGTACACCTTCACAGCGGGTTACTCTCCGGCGCAAAGTCTGCCGATGCTGGCAGAGCTACCGCTCTCGCTGTCTCTGCGGGGATTCTTTTTCCTGTATGAGACGGTCAAGGCCTTGGGCTTTGTTCTGCTGGCTGTGTTGGCCGTTTCGGTCTCTGTATTGCTACGCAAGGCAATTCATTCTATGGCGGTCGTGTTTTTGGCAACCCTTGTCCCCTTTGTTTTGGGGTACTTCGGCTTTGATTTCGCCAAGTTTTTGGATTTCACCTGCCTGATGAGCGGCAGTCAGTACATCCGTATGTCCTTGGAGTCAGCCCTGTATTTTGTCGTGTTTACCATTTGTGTTCTCGCTTTGACTACGGGCTTGACCGTATGGGGATGCAGAAAATGGCGCGACGGAATGTGACTGGAAAGGAGGATCATCTATATGAAACGATACGTTTATGTAATGATTTGCTTCGTTGGTATTTTGCTTTGCCTGACAGGATGCAGCATCGGCCTGGAGACGGGCAACATCGGCGGCGATTTCGTCAATCCCCACAGAGTCGATACAGGATGTGAGTATCATCTGCCGGAGGATGGAGTCTGTGCGGAATGCGGTGCCGCCATACAGGACAGCCAAGGCCTGGAATTCGCGCTCAGCGAGGACGGCACGTACTACATTTGCGTGGGAATCGGAACGTGTACCGACACCCAGATCGTTATCCCAGCCCAATATGAGCAAAAGCCTGTTGCCGCTATCGGGAATAGCGCATTTGCGGAATGTACCAGGATCAAGAGCTTTGTGCTTCCGGATGGAATCCTGTCTATCGGAGAGGAAGCCTTCAAATCCTGTCGCAAGTGTGAGCATTTTCAAATCCCCGATATGGTAGAGGCAGTTGGGAAGGGGGCCTTCAAGCATTGTAAGCAGCTCAAGGAGTTCCGTATTCCAATCGCCCTGCAAGAAATTCCGGACGAGATGCTGGAGGGCTGTTATCGGTTGAAAACGGTTGTCATGCCCGAAACGGTCCGTGTGATCGGTTCTCATTCCTTTGACAACTGTCAAAGCCTGGAGGTTATCGAGCTTCCTTCTCAGCTTACCGAAATCGGCAGTTACGCCTTTTACCAATGCACCAAACTTCAAAAGCTACTTATTCCCACATCGGTACAAGCCATCGGACAAGGTGCATTTGACGAGAGCACGAATATCAACGAGGTTGTGTACCGGGGAAGCTTAGCGGATTGGCTGAAAATCGACTTCGGATCAAAAGGGAATCCCATGACAGTCTGCGATCGGGTTCTGATCGAAGGTGCTGTACTGCCCGAAACCGTTGTGATCCCCACGGGTATTACTGAGCTGAAGAATTACAGCTTTGATGGGAGTAAGACGGTGAAAAGTATTATGCTTCACAACGGAATTGAGGCGAAAAACGTGCCCTCTTTAGCTTTTTACGGTTGTCCCTCGTTGACCGATTTATACATCGAAACGACCCAAGATAAAATCAACTCGTTTAAGAAAACCGTGTATTTCAGCGGAAATATTCATTACATCACAGAAGGAGATTCATAATCATGTTATCCATCAACAATCTTTCCAAATCCTACGGCTCCAACCTCGCCCTCAACCAGTTCACCTACAGCTTCGACCACGGAATTTACGCCCTGCTGGGCCCCAACGGCTCGGGCAAATCCACCCTTATGAACATCGTCACCCAGAACCTCAAATCCGACAACGGTGAGATTCTGTTGGACGATACCCCCATCGGCAAGCTGGGCGCGTCCTACCGTGAAAAGCTGGGTTTTATGCCCCAGTATCCCGGTATGTACCCCTCTTTTTCGGCTCTCGACTTCCTCCGCTATATGGCGGTACTGAAGGGACTTAATAAGAAGAAGGCCGACGAGCAAATCGACGAGCTTTTACACGCCGTGGAGCTTCACGACGTGAGAACCCACCGTATCGGTTCTTTCTCGGGCGGTATGAAGCAGCGTCTTGCCCTGGCTCAATCTCTGCTTGGCGACCCTGAAATCGTCATTCTTGACGAACCCACAGCCGGTCTTGACCCCAAGCAGAGAATTGCCATCCGTAATTACATAGCCAGCGTAGCCCTCAATAAGACTGTCATTATTGCCACTCACGTGGTCTCCGACGTGGAGTTCATCGCCCGCGAGGCCATCATGCTCAAAAAGGGCGTGATCTCGGACAGCGGCAGCCCCTACGAGCTGACCCAAAAGATCGAGGGTCAGGTCTGGCAGACGGTGGTAGCCGCCGAGGAAGTTCAAGCTATGCAGGAGAAGTTCCGCGTGGTCAATATCCAGAACGGCGAGCAGGGCGTGATCCTGCGTATTCTGTCCGACGTGAAGCCCACCGAGGATTCCGTGACGGTGGTGCCGTCCTTGGAGGATTACTATCTCTACGTGTTCGGGGATATCCTCTGATTCTATAAACAAAAAGGAGTGTTGCGGTTTTGCCCGCAGCACTCCTTTGGTTAGGAATGGTTATCCAAGTTTTTCAGCACCATCAGGGTGGTAAAGACCCGATCCTCGCAGGAAAATACCAGCTCTCCCTTGTACTTACGCACTAAAGCACGCATGGTGGGGATTCCCAATCCGTGCCGTTCGGGGGAGCCCTTGGCGGTCTCCAGACGTTGAATATCCACGTCCCGCAACACCGCGTTTTTCACTAGGATCACCAACGTCTCATGCTTGACCGTCACCGTCACCGATACCCACCGCGCTCCCTCGTTCGGGATCCTTGCCGCCGCCTCAATGGCGTTGTCCAGGGCGTTTCCCAGCAGGATGGCCAGATCCACGTAGGGCACCGTCACCGAGGGGAGCTTGTGGGCGTGATACTCCCACCCGATGCCCTTGTCCCGTGCTAACGCCGCTTTGGTGTTGATGAGGGTGGTGATAAGATCGTTTTCCCCCGTCACCAGACGGATCTCCCCCAGCCGTTCCAGCTCGGCCTCCACCGAGGTGATCGCCTCGGCTGTGTTTCCCCGCGAGAGGGTCGCCAGCAGCCCCATAAGGAAATGCCGCTGATCGTGCTGCATTTTCAGAAGATCCCGATGGTTGTCCATGATGAGGCGGTACTGCTCGGCCTGGGTGGCCGCCGTCTCCCGCGCTTTTTTATCTCGCGCATCCCTGAGCCGTTCCCGCTCCTTCCGTAAACGGAGGGTGGATACCAGTACCCATGAAAGAAGCAGTAGGAGCAACAGCGACAGTCCCGCCGCCAAGATCCAGAATATGGGCTTTTCCATCATGAATACCTCTCCACATAGCTTGCATAGGCCAAAAGAACCTCGGATTTCTTCCGTACGCTCATCATGACCCGCTCGCCGTTCTGTAGGATCACATCGTAGCCATCGAACTCGGATACCTTGTCCAGATTGACAATATACCCTTGATGCACCTGATAAAAGCCGTAATCCCGCAAGGCTTCCATGGCATCGGACAGCCGCCCCAGGGTATCATAGACCCGATCGGCGGTGTGGTACAGGATGTGCTTGCGGTTGCACTCCACGTAGAAGATGTCGCTGACGGGCAGACGGATGGACTGTCCCCCCGTACGGATCACGTGGTAGCGGTGGAGCATACGGTACTTTTCGGAGGCTCGCTCCAGGATGCGGTGCACCTTCTCCAGAGTACAGGGCTTCAGTATGTAGTGAAAGGCCTCGCAGTCGTAGGCCTCAATGGCA
The DNA here is from genome assembly GCA_017420845.1 of Clostridia bacterium. Lineage (GTDB taxonomy): Bacteria > Bacillota > Clostridia > Oscillospirales > CAG-272 > CAMEON01. The sequence continues at coordinate 7,604 of JAFQOC010000372.1, read as the reverse complement.
TATTGGGGAAATCCCGTGGCGAAAATGAGGATGGCGGCCGCATCCAACTCACGGATGCGCTGTCCCACCTCCAGCCCCGTGAGCCCGGGCATTTCCACGTCCAAAAACAGAATATCGAAGCGCTCGCCCCGATCGTAGGCGTCCAATAGGGATCGACCCGAGGTGAACACGGCGACCTCGGGGGACAGCTCGGGGTCGAAGCGTCGGCACAGTCCCGCCAGCATCTCCCCGTCGGTGGAAGCGTCGTCACATACAGCAATTCTCATGGTCATACTCTCCCATTTTAAGATAACACCATTATACCACATTCCGTGGCTTTTGTAAATACGTCAAGACTTCCCAAGGGACAACGAATGGGGCGGAAAAACCGACGAATGCGAAACCCGCCTTGACCGCTTCCTTCCCTTATCTTATAATGAGAGCGTATGAAACTATATTTCAAATGGCTGAAAGGAGTTTTTTATGGAGACCAAACGAATTTTTACTGCTGTTCTGGCCGCCTTTATGCTGGCCACTACCTTGGCGTCCTGCTCCCGCCGCGACCAATTCCGTCCTCCCGAGACCGATGTGCCCACTGGGGAGCAGACCACGGTTGCGGGGCAGCCCGATGGAAGTAATCCCAACGAAAGCAATCCCGCCGACACCAACCAAAGCGGTGGGGACATGACCGACCCGGGTAACACCACGCCCCCCGATGTTCCCATCGTTACGCCTCCTGTAAGCGGCGGCGAAAATGGCAAGATCACGGGCAACCCCTACGAGGGCTGGACGGCGGAGGAGCTGTATGCGTCCTTTATGGAGGATCAGGAGCGGTCGGTTTACAATGAAACCATCGCAAAAGGCTATTGCCTCGGAAATACCCCTTACTACGTGATTTTGGGTCTTCGCGACGGTGGCTATATGTTCAGCAAGCTGACAGGACAGGTAGTGAAGATCTGCAAAGACCCGATTTGCGACCACGAGACGTGTATTTTCAATCAAAGGACGGAGCCAGCGCTACAGTTGTGTCAAGTGATAGAAGATCGGATTTACATAGCCATGAATCAAAACAGCGAGGGCAAATGCGTCATATATTCCTTTGATCTCTTGATGAATGATCCCAAGCGGCTGGGCGAAATTGAGGATTCCCCTATGGATATGTACTTGTTTGAAAACAACGTGTACTATATTACCAACGTGCAAGTGGGGAACGGGCAATATGCCAGGGGTGTTATGGTGTATGATCTTGACGAAAAAAGGGTGTCGCCTCTTTGGGAGGACGATATTCGCCGTGACCGTATTTGTTTTATGAGTGAATATGTGTGGTATACGCTCTCAACGAGCGGCGCCCTCCATCGATACAATATACATACCAAAGAGGATGTAGAGATCCTTTCGGGGAGTCTCTTGAACCGAGAGGACGGCGAGACAGCCTTTGAATTTGTAGCATCACAGGGGGAATACGTATACTATCGGAAGCTATTGGCGACCGGGTATTCATCCAATATGATCCAATACAACATGAACACCGGGGAAACGAAGGATTTAGGTGCCGTAGCGGTCCGTATATATGACAATCAGTTTTTCCGTACCGTAGCACATCTGACCGAGGAATATAAGGATGACCCCCATTATGAATACTACCGAGACAGCGGCGGTGCCGGCGGGAAAATTTTCGAAATGGATGGGGAATCCGGTGAACTGACACAGATCGTCGCGCTTTCGACCGACGGCATTCCGGATCAGTTTTCCGCGTGGTTGCATATGGACGGGAAATACGTCGTCGTGCTGTACCAGACATACAAGGATTTCCATAATTATTACAGCCCAAGTATTCCCGAATGGGCGCGTAGCCAGCGCTACGTGGTTGTGAATACGGAGACCGGGCAAACCTATGAATTGGGTGTGGATATTTCTACCCAATCGGTGCATAATCGGTAAGGCAAAAAGGAGCTCTCACATGAAAATTAATCGAATCATAACCATCATCCTGTCCGTCCTTATGCTGGCCTCCGCCTTTGCGTCCTGTAGCCGCCGCGACCAGTTCCGTCCACCTGAGACCGACGCGCCCACGGCAGAGCAGACCACGGTTGCGGGACAGCCCGATGGAAGTAATCCCGGCGAAAGCGACCCTGTCGAAACCGATCATGGCGAAAACAACACAAGCGGCGGAAATGACTCCTCGCCTACCACTCCGCCCGAAACAACCCCTACTGATCCCAACACCCCCACCCCCAAGCCTCCCGTGGGCGATGGCTCCGAGACGCCCAAGATCACGGGCAACCCCTACGAGGGCTGGACGGCAGAGGAGCTGTATGCTTCCTTCTATCAGCATGATCCCGAACCGAACCATAACACGTGGTATGGAAACACACCGTATTACGTGCTTTTAGATATGCAATACGGTGGAAAGATGTTCAGTAAACTGACGGGACAGGTCGTTTCGATATGCAAGGATCCGCTTTGCGATCATGAATCCTGCATTTTCAGTAGCTTGACGGGTCCGTTGGCATCCTGTCAGGTTGTGGATGACCGTATTTATCTGGTCATGGATCGGGCTCTCGAGGGATATACGATGTATTCCTTTGATCTGCTCATGGACGATCCAAAGGTGATCGGTAAATGGAGCGATCCACCTGAATTGATGTATATTTGCGGGGAAAAAGCTTACTATATGACCAACATGAAATTGAGCGGCGGACGTGTTGGACACACCATTATGGTGTACGATCTTGAAAAAAAGACGGCGGCACCTCTTATGGATGATGCCGAGCCTTGCAGATGGGTATTTTATCAGGATGCGTATATATGGTACACAAACACCGAGGACGGCTCCATCCGCCGATACGATCTGGAAAATGATACGGAGGAGATCATCCTGTCGGGGGACCTATTGAATCGCGAGAACGGAGAACTGTGGTTTAAGGTGGAAACCGTCTCGAAAAACCTTGTATATTACGAAATCGTCATGCCGAACGGCGTCACATCCAATATGATGTGTCTGAACATGGAGACAGGCGAGAGGCGTGACATGGGCGCAATACGTTATTCCGAGTATAACGGCACCTTCTACACCCTTCTTCTGCACAATAGCGAAGCATATAAGGATGATCCGCACTACGAATACTATCAAAACACGTCCCACGGAACCCGCTTTGGAGGAAAGCTGTTCCGCATAGATCCGGAAACAGGAGAGACCGAAACGGCGGTCTACCTTTACACCGACGGGATCCCCGATGCATTGACCACGCTGATATACCTGGACGGTACCTTTGTGATGATCGAGTACCAGACCTATAAGGATTTCAGAAATACCTACAGTCCGAATCTTCCCGAATGGGTAAAGAGCAGACGTTACGTTGTCGTCAATCTCGAAACGGGTCAGATTTTTGATCTGGGCGTGGACCTCTCCAAGCAGACCGCCGAGAATCCCTTTGGACGATAAGAAAAGGAGCCCCCATGCTCACCGTAAAAAAGATCACCAAATCCTACCGCCGCTTCCGCCGTATCACTCCGGCTCTGGAGCCCTTCTCCTATGCCTTTGACCACGGCCTATACGGGATCCTGGGCCCCAACGGGGCGGGAAAATCTACCCTCCTGTCGATTCTCGCCCGCAATCTGCGTCCAGACGGTGGGCAGGTGCTTCTGGATGGGGAGGACGTGCGATCACGCAAGACCGGCTACCCCGCCCGATTGGGCTATCTGCCCCAGAACGGCGGAGGCTACCCCGACGTCTCGGCGGAGGATTTTCTGCGCTACGTCGCCGTCTCCAAGGGCGCGAGCCGCACCGAGGCAGAAGCCCAGAGCCACGCCATCCTGCGGGATATTGACCTGTATGACTGCCGTCATGACCGCGTCGCCTCCTTTTCGGGGGGCACCGTGAGTCGCCTTTTGCTGGCGCAGGCCTTTATGGGCAACCCCGAGGTGGTCATTTTAGACGAGCCCACCGCCTCCATGGACCCCGCCTGGCGTGCCTGCGCCCGCAAGCTCATGGCCAGAGAAGCCCAAAACCGCACCGTCCTGCTGGCGACCCACATCGTATCCGACGTGGAATCCGCCGCCCGTGAGGTACTGCTGCTCCGCCGCGGACGGCTGGTGGATTCGGGGACACCCTTCGAGCTGACCGAAAAGGTACGGGGACGGGTCTGGGGGATCACTGTCTACCCCGAGGAGGTGCCAACCTTCACGGCACGCTTCCGTATCGCCGCCATGGCCAACACGAAAGAGGGGGTTACCCTCCGCATCCTCTCCAACCGTCGTCCCGCCCCCGAGGCCGTGGCGGTTGACCCCAATCTGGAGGACTACTACCTGTGCTTCACAGGGGAACTCTTGTAAAAGGAGATACACATCATGCTCACCATCCGCGATCTATCCAAATCCTACGGCTCCAATCTCGCCCTCAATCAGTTCACCTACAGCTTCGACCACGGCATTTACGCCCTGCTGGGCCCCAATGGCTCGGGAAAATCCACTCTCATGAACATCGTCACCCAGAACCTCAAATCCGACAACGGTGACATTCTGCTGGACGGCACCCCCATCGGCAAGCTGGGCGCGTCCTACCGCGAAAAGCTGGGCTTCATGCCTCAGTATCCCGGTATGTATCCCTCTTTCTCGGCTCTCGACTTCCTCCGCTATATGGCCGTACTGAAGGGGCTGAACAAAAAGAAAGCGGATGAGCAGATCGACGAGCTTCTGCACGCCGTGGAGCTTCACGACGTTCGCACCCACCGTATCGGCTCATTTTCGGGCGGTATGAAGCAGCGCCTTGCCCTGGCTCAATCTCTGCTCGGTGACCCTGAAATCGTCATTCTCGACGAACCCACCGCCGGTCTTGACCCCAAGCAGCGCATTGCCATCCGTAACTACATCGCCAGTGTTGCCCTCAATAAGACTGTCATTATTGCCACTCACGTAGTTTCCGATGTGGAGTTTATCGCCCGCGAGGCCATCATGCTCAAAAAGGGCGTGATCTCGGACAGCGGAAGTCCCTACGAGCTGACTCAGAAGATCGAGGGTCAGGTTTGGCAGACGGTCGTAGCCGCCGAGGAGGTGCAGGCCATGCAGGAGAAGTTCCGCGTGGTGAACATCCAGAACGGCGAGCAGGGTGTGATTCTGCGTATCCTGTCCGACGTGAAGCCCACCGAGGATTCCGTGACGGTGGTGCCTTCTCTGGAGGATTACTACCTCCACGTGTTCGGAGATATTCTGTAAGAAACAAAGGAGTACATATATGAAAACCAAACGGATCATAACCGCCATTCTGGCCGCCCTCATGCTGGCCACTACCTTCGTGTCCTGTAGCCGCCGCGACCAATTCCGGCCTCACGAGACCGATGCGCCTACGGGGGAGCAGACCACGGCTGCGGGACAGCCCGGTGTCAATCATCCTACCGAAACTAATCCCACCGAAACCAACCCCAATGGTGGGGATGTGACCGACACCACCATGCCCCCCGATATCCCCATTGTTACTCCTCCCGTAAGCGGCGGTGAAAGTGACAAGATCACCGGCAACCCCTACGAGGGCTGGACAGCGGAGGAGCTGTATGCGTCCTTTATGGAGGATCAGGAGCGGTCGGTTTATAACAACATAAATGACGTATTTGGCAATACCCCGTATTACGTGATCCTGAACGGGCAATATGGCGGAGCGATGTTCAGTAAGCTCACAGGACAAGTTGTGACGATCTGCAAGGATCCCTTGTGTGACCACGAAAACTGTATTTTCAGTAATCATGCCATTTTCGAATCGTGTCAGGTCGTGGATGACCGTTGCTATATTCTTTTGGAAGGCTTCAAAGGGGATGTTTTTACATCCAGCCTGTATTCATTCGATCTGCTCATGAACGATGCGAAGCTGGTTTATACATGGAAGGAAATGGATTGCCCCAGTGAAGTATATGTGTACCGGGACAAGATCTACTATGACGCAGAGATCAAGTTTGATGACGGACAATACCGCAACGTCACCATGGTGTACGACGCGAAGGAGGAGACCGTGTCTCCCCTCCGCGAAGAACCCGTTCGGTACGTAGTGAGTTGGCATAGCGGAGTGTATGAGTGGTACGGGAGGGAGGATGGCTCGCTCTGGCGGTATCATCTGGATACCGGGGAGGACGAGGAGGTCATCTCAACGGCGTACCTGGATCGCGAGGAAGGTGAATTGGGCTTCCACTTCACGGGTTCTGTGGATCAAACGGTATACGTTCGGAAAGAACTATCGACAGGAGCAAGGTCGAGCATTCTGCGGTATGATATGGAAACGGGACAACTACAGGAGATAGAAGGCATCACGACTTTCATATATGACGGAAATTTCTATCAGGGAGTGAGTCATAGAGTAGATGCCTACAAGGACGATCCCCATTATGAATACTACCAAAATCCACAAAGTCTCACCTCCGTAGGCGGGACAATGTGGGGCGGAAAATGGTACCGATACGATATGCAAACGGGAGAGCGTGAGGTTATCCTGAATCTTCGTACCGATGATATCCCCGATAACTTAACGAATTTCCTGTTCCTCGACGGAAAGTACGTTATGGTTCAGTATCAGACCTACAAGGACTTCCCGAATGTTTACAGTCCCAACCTGCCCTTGTGGGCAACGAGTGAACGTTACGTTGTCGTGAATCTGGAAACCGGTACAGCCTATGAATTGGGTGTTGATCTGTCCGACCAATCCTATCACAAGTGGCTGGAAAAGCATGAAAAACATGAAAGGTAAATCGAGCATGAAAAATAATCGGATTCTAACCGCCATTCTGGCCACCCTTATGCTGGCCTCTGCCCTCGCCTCCTGTTCCCGCCGCGATCAGTTCCGTCCCCCCGAGACCGATACGCCCACGGGAGAGCAAACCACGGTTGCGGGGCAGCCTGATGGCAACACTCCTACGGAAAGCCCCCCCCATGAAACCGCCCCCGGCGGCGAGGAAGTCACCAAGCCCAACAGCCCCGACGGTCCTCCCACCTTCGCACCTCCCTTGAGCGACGGCACAGAGACCCCCAAGATCACGGGCAATCCCTACGAGGGCTGGACGGCGGAGGAGCTGTATGCCTCCTTCATGAAGGAGGAAGAGCGGTCGGAAACCTATGAATCGGCGTATTACTTCTACAATACACCGTACTACGTGCTCTTTGACGTGCAGTACGGCGGCCATATGTTCAGTAAGCTCACGGGACAGGTGATCCAGATCTGCAAGGACCCCATCTGTGACCATGAAAGCTGTATTTTTAGCAATTATACCCTGAACTTGCAGATGTGTCAGGTTGTGGATGACCGTATTTACATTGTTGTGACTTCTGTTCGTGATAATTATAAGAGGATTATGTATTCCTTCGATCTGCTCATGAACGACTCAAAGGTGGTTGGCGAATGGAGCGATTATATCCAAGGTATGTATGTATATCGGGATAAGGTCTACTATATCACGGGCGTATATTTAGACAACGGACTAACCGGCTACGGTGCTATGACCTACGATATGAAGGAAAAAAACACGGCACCCTTATGGGATCAGGCAGAGCCTTGCTACACGATCCGCTTCGACGGCTCATACGCTTGGTACACCCCCATGGAGAGCGGCTCGCTCCGTCGGTATAATCTGGATACTGGGGAGGAT